>CADEEA010000010.1 GCA_902826245.1 uncultured Alphaproteobacteria bacterium
GACGGCGGAGGGAGGAGCTCGAAACCTCAAGCACAAACACCGCTCCAACAAACCCAAACCCCGTCCTTCCGGGGCGGCCGTAGGCCGAACCCGGAACCCAGGGGCCAACGCATTGCTGTTTGCTGCTGCGTGGTTGCGAGAAAGCTGTTGCAGGAATTGCACTCCACGCTCCCCTAGGTTCCGGGTTCTCGGCTATCGCCGAGCCCCGGAATGACGGTGCTGGGTTTTTGATGAAAGTGCTTGCGGCAACATGGCGCGCTACGAGTGCATCGCGGTCCAAAAATCATGGATAGATTTCGCGCTACCCCCGCACAAAACCCGCTCCCGCCCAGCAAAATCAAGCCCGCGCGCGAAAACTATCCGACCGAATTGGCGCGGGCATAAACTGACCTTCGCCATGAACGCTCCGCCCTCAACCGACACCCCCGCACGCGCTGCGCCGCTCGATTTATGGCGCGCTGCGGCGGCGTTTTTGCACATGCTGCATGCGTTGTTCGGCGACCCGCGCGCAATTGCGTCGCGCAGCACCTTGACGGCTGTGACGTACAGAATGATCGCCGTCTGGCTGCGCGCGGGCGAGGCGATGATGCGGCGCCTGTTGTTGATCGAGGCAGCGGCCTTGCCGAAACCCGAGCCGCGTTTGCAGCGGCCGGCTTCGCATACGCGCGTACGCAAGCTCATGCGCTTCGAGGCCGAACATCCAGAGCTTTGGCGCGTCAGCTTCCGCTGCTTCGCGGACGCGTCACGGGCCGCGGCGCCGACCGCGCGCTTCTCGCGCCGAAGGCAAAACACCCAAACGCAAAAACTCCGCTCCGCCTGGCCGCTCGCCGAGCGTTACGAAGCGCTGCTGCGCGTGTTCAACGATCCCAGCGCTTGCGCGCGCCGGCTCGCGCGACGCCTGCACGCAGCACCCCAGCGCACCGCCGCACTCTTGCGTACGCCGCCAGAAGCGGAAGCCCGCATCGAGCGCTTCGCCGAACTCACCGCCGCCGCGACAACGCAGGCGATGCGGTTCAATTCGAGCTAAGCGCGCGCTCACGCCGCCAGCAGCGTCCGCCCCGCTTCAATCACCATGCCGACAAGGCACGCGGTTGCGAGCGCGAACAGCACAAACCGCAACGGCACAGCGTTGACCAAAGCTTGCCACAGGCTGTGGGCGATGCGCAGGGCCACATAGCCCCATGCCAGCTGGATCGCGAGTTCGCTCGGCCCCAGCTGATGCAGCGCCAGCGCGGCGGCGTAGAACAGCACCGGCTGCTCCATCAAATGCGCGTAATTGTGTGATTTCCAATTGACCCGATCCGGCAGCACGCCTTCGAGATTCTGGCCGCGTCCGCCGGGCGGAACCTTGGACAACGGCATGTTGCTTTTGGCCATGGCCGGAAGGCGCGTGAGCGCCAGCCATGCCAGCATGACAAGCGACCAAGCGACAAGCGCCACGACCGGCGCGAGAATTGTGTGCATCGGCTTTCCCCTTTTTTCCGTGGCCTCAGGCCGGCTTGCGGAAACGCAGCGCGAATTGATCGGTGCGGCCGCGAATGTCGCCTTCGAACACGCGCAAGCTGCGATCGTCGGCGGGATTGCGAAGCACCTGGCTTTCCCCATCGAGCACAAAGCCCGCCGCCATCGCTTCGCGGACGACTTGCGCTTGATCGATGCGGTGCGAAGCGGTGGCGCCATCCGTGCCGACCGCGGCGCCCGCAGGTGCTGCATGGTCGATGATCACCAGCACGCCGCCGGGCTTCAGCGCTGCGAACATTTGCCGATTGAGCGCCGGCACATCGATGTTGAGCTGTTGGAGATGGAAGTCGTGGTAGATCTGCGAGATGAAAATCGCATCGAGCGGCTCGCCGGCATCCCATCCCGCATAGCCTGCGGTGAGATGGGTGATGTTGGAATAGGTCGGCGCGACCGCCGCCATGGGGCGAGGACGTTCCGCCGTTCCGGGGCGATCTACAGCGAACACGCGCCCGCCATCGCCGACCGCGACGGCAAACAAGCGCGAATAATAACCCCCGCCGGGACCGATATCGGCGACCCGCCAGCCTGGGCGCGCGCCGGTGAACGCCACGACCTCCGCTGGATGGCGCAGAATATCGCGCGCTGTGTCAGCCTCAGGCCGGCGCGGATCGGCGATCGCGGCGACGATGTAAGGCGAGGCCGCGCTCACTGCAGGGGCGGCATCCATCATGATGCCCGGTATGGCGCCCCCTGCGCACGCCGCAGTCGAGATTGCCGCCAATGCCGCCAACACAAAATTCCGCATCCTGCGCCTCCAATCAATTTCGGCCCTGATAACAGCTTCCGCGCAATTTGACACCAGCCGCCTTCACGCCCGACACCTCGATCTCATGATTCCAGTAACGCCCCTCCTCGCCCTCGATGAGCGCGACCTCGACGAGCGCTTTATCCGCGCGGCCGGGCCGGGCGGGCAGAACGTGAACAAGGTCTCGACCGCAGTGGAGCTTCGCTTTCGCCTCGGCGGCTACACAATGCTGCCTGACGATGTCCGCGCCCGGCTGGAGACGCTGGCGGGGCGCCGGCTGACGCTGGACGGCGAGATCGTGATCCGCGCCGACGAGCACCGCACGCAAGAGCGCAACCGCGAAGCAGCGCTCGCGCGCCTGGTCGCGCTTGTCGAACAAGCCTCGCATCGACCCAAACCGCGCCATAAGACCCGCGTACCGCGGGCGGAGAAACAACGCCGCGTCGATCACAAGGTCCGCCGCGGCAATGTGAAGGCGCAACGCGCGCGACCAAGGGGGGAGGAGTAGCGGGTTCGTCGGTTCGCGGTTCGCGGTTCGCGGTTCGGGGTTCGGGGTTCGGGCTCGGGCTCGGGCTCGGGGTTCGGAGTAGTTGTACAACACACTCCGGGCGCTGCTAAATCTTATTGACGCACTCCGTCATTCCGGACGCGCGGAGCGCGATCCGGAACCCAGGGGCAAGTGCAGCGCCCTACGATCCCTGGGTTCCGGGTTCGCCTTCGGCGCCCCGGAATGACGGAGTCTGCTTTGCTGATGTGACTCAAACCCCACCCTAACCCGGCTTCCGGAACCGCATCATGAACTGATCAGTATGCCCGCGAATTGCAGGGTCGAAAACACCGACCGTGCGCGTATCGGCTGCATTGCGCAGCACCTCGCTCTCGCCATCGAACACAAAGCCCGCCGCCTCCACCTCAGAGCGCACACGCGTTTGATCGATGCGGTGCAACGCGGTCTCAGCAACGGTTTCGAGCGCTGCGCCTGCGGGAGCGGAATGGTCAATCACAATGTACAATCCGCCCGGCTTGAGCGCCGCAAACGCGGTTGCGTTCATGTTTGCAGCGTTGCCCATTTCGTACAGGGTCAAATACATGTCGTGATAATTCTGCGCCGTGAATACGACGTCCAACGGCTCAGGGAACGCCAGCGCATCGTAGGGCGTGCGCGCCATCGTAGCGTTCGGATATTGCGCGGCAACCTCAAGGATCGGCGTCTCGAATTCCTTCGCCACGCCGTCGGGCCGGATCACCGGATAGACGCGGCCTTCCTCGCCCACCGCGACCGCGAAAAGCCGTGTGAAGTAACCGCCGCCGGGAATGAGGTCGGCAACTTTGTCGCCGGGCTCAATGCGCGCGAACGCTAGAGTTTCGGCGGCATGACGGGTGCCGTCGCGATCCTTGTCCTCCTGCGGACGGCGGGCGTCGGCGAGCGCGGCCACGATGTGGGCGGCGTCAGCGCTGACTTCGCGGGGCGCCTCCGGAGTGGGCGCGGCAGGCGGCTGGTTGCAAGCGGCGAGCGCGAACGCGGCGAACGCGGCGAGGGCAAAGCGTTTCATGGGAGTCCTCCAAAGTGCGGGCTAACGCATGCGGGGGCTGTCCGCATCAAAAACACGACGAACGACAGCAATGCCGGGTCAAGAAGTGTCAACGGCCCCGCTTGGCTGGCTGCGGAGGCGGTGTGAGTTCCAATTGCTCCGGCGGCGCTGGCAGACGCGGGGCGGTCTCGATCGGCGCAGCGGCGGCGATGTCGATGCCGGCATCGCCTGCGCCCAGTTCCTTGAACTTGCGCGCCTGCGGCAGCACCCGGCTCTCAACTGAAGCCAATAGCGCATTATACCGCGACACGGTTTGCCCAACCGCGTCGCCGACCTTGCCGAGGTGGTCGGTCATGATCGCCATGCGCCGATAGAGCTCGCGCCCGAGATCGGCGATTTCCTGTGCGTTCTTGGCGCTTTGCTCCTGGCGCCAGCCGTAAGCCACCGATTTCGCCAGCGCCACCATTGTGCTGGGCGTAGTGATGATTACTTTCGATGCAAGCGCATCCTCGAACAAATTTGGATCGCGCTCCGCTGCTGCGGCGAGGAAGTTTTCACCCGGTACGAACAGCACCACGAAATCTGCCGTATCGGGCACGTGCTTCCAATAATCCTTCGAAGCCAGATTGCGCACATGGCTTTTGAGTTCAGCGGCGTGCTTTTTCAGATGCGTCTCGCGCGCGGCTTCGTCGGCGGCTTCCATGGCGTCGAGATAGCCCGAGAGCGCGACTTTGGAGTCGACGACAATACAGCGCCCGCCCGGCAGATTGATGATGACGTCAGGCCGCAGCCGCGCGCCTTCGCCATCAGTGGTGGAGGCCTGTTCGATGAAATCGACTTGAGGTGAAAGCCCCGAGAGTTCGAGCACATTGCGCAGAGTCTGCTCGCCCCAGCGACCGCGCATTTTTGGCGACGCCTTCAGCGCGGAAAGCAATTGCGTGGTGGTTTTGTTGGTGGCGCCGACGGCGTCGACGATCTGGCGCACTTGTTCGCCGATGGCGGATTTGTCGCTGAGGCGCGCCTTGTCGAGCGCGTCCACGCTCGCGGCCAGCTTCGCAAGCGCCTCCTGGGCCGGCGTCAACGCTTCCTTGACGCCGCCGGCGGCGGCGGCCTTGTGCTTCTCGAACGTCTCGTTGGCGAGCGACATGAAGCTGCGCTGCGAAGCCTCCAAAGCTTGCTGCGCGATCGCGAGGAAGCGCGCCTCTTCCGATTCCGAGCGCGCCCCGGACGCTGCTTTCGCGGCGGCGAGCTCGGAGGTCAGCCGCGTGTTCTCCGCGCGCGCGACTTCGAGCTCCTTCAGCGCGCGGTCGCGTTCGGCGCGGATAGGCTCGACGCCAGCAGAGCGCTGCGCGAACCAGATGGCCGCGCCGGCGGCCGCGAGAGCGGCGAGCAACAAGATAATCGGGAGCGATTCGGACATCGCGCCAGCCTAGCGGAGTCCAACTCCAATGGGGTCGCTTGACGCCGTACCAACCGGTTGGTATGCATCGCGTGTGAGTTCAGGAAACCAGACAGAACCGGCCCGAAACGCCCGCGTCAGATTGTTGGATGCGGCGATTCAGGTGATCCGCACCCAGGGTTTTGCGGGGACCTCGGTAGACGAACTCTGCCGCGTCGCAGGCCTCACCAAAGGCGCTTTCTTCCACCATTTCGCCAGCAAGGAAGCGCTCGGCGTGGCTGCGGCCCAGCATTGGTCGGCGGTGACCGGCGCATTGTTCGCGAGCGCCGCATATCACGATCATGCCGACCCGCTCGATCGCGTGCTCGCCTACATCGATTTCCGCGCCGCTTTGATCGAAGGCGCGCCGGCTGAGTTCACGTGTCTCGCCGGCACGATGGTGCAGGAAACCTTCGCCGCCAGCAACGAAATCCGCGCCGCATGCGAAGCCAGCATTTTCGGCCACGCCGCCACGCTCGAAGCCGACATCGAGGCGGCGCGCGCGAAGTACAAGATCGGCGGCGACTGGAGTGCGAAGAGCCTCGCGCTCCACACGCAAGCGGTGCTGCAGGGCGCGTTCATACTGGCGAAAGCGCAAGGCGGCCCGGAAATCGCGCTCGAAATGGCTGCGCATTTGAAGCGGTATGTGGAGTTGTTGTTCTCACGAGATGTGATCTCGAAGAGCAAATAGCGAGGGCGAAAATGAAGCACGATGCTCCAAACCTCGTCATTCCGGACGCGCGAAGCGCGATCCGGAACCCAGGGCCAAACACACCGCGCTTTGTCACTCCCTGGGTTCCGGGTTCCGCCTTCGGCGGCCCCGGAATGACGAACCATCTCGGCAATAGAGGAGACACTCATGCCCAACACAATCCGCCTTCATCGCGTGCTGCGCGCGCCGCCCGAGCGAGTCTATCGCGCGTTCACCGATGCTGACGCGCTGTGCAAATGGCTGCCGCCGCACGGATTCACGGCCAAGATGCACCATTTCGACGCCAAGGTCGGTGGCGGCTACCGAATGAGCTTCACCGCGTTCGACAGCGGCGCTGCCCACGCCTTCACGGTGAAGTACCTCGAACTCGACCCGAGCGCGCGCATCGTCCACACCGATGTGTTCGACGACCCCAACCTGCCCGGCGAGATGCGCGTCACCATCACCTTCAAGCAAGTTTCGGTTGGGACCGAGCTTCACATCGAACAATCTGGCGTGCCCGATATCATCCCGCCCGACGCTTGTTATCACGGTTGGCAGGAATCCTTGATGCAGCTGACCGCGCTGGTCGAGCACGAAATACCGAACTGACAAGCATCCGCGCGGCGGCGCACGAAGCCAATCCACACAAAGAGGAGCAACACGATGACGAGTTCTATTCGTACTTGCCTGTGGTTCAGGGATGGCCGCGGCCCCGAAGCGGCCGCGTTCTACAGCGCGCTAATTCCGAACAGCCGGGTTGAGCGCATCTTCCGGTTCGGCAACGGCATGGGCGCCGCTTCGGTGACCGACTTCACGCTGGGCGGCGCGCCCTACCAGATCCTCGACGCGGGTCCGCACTTCACCCTGACCGAGGCCGCGTCGATCTCGGTCGAGACGCCCGACCAAGCAGAGTCCGACCGGCTCTGGGCGGCGTTGACCGCCGATGGCGGAGAGGAGAGCATGTGCGGCTGGCTGAAGGACCGGTTCGGCGTGTCGTGGCAGGTCTTCCCCAAGCGGCTGACGGAACTAACGATGCATTCCAACAAGGCGGTCTCGAAAGCCGCCATGGCGGAAATGATGAAGCAGAAGAAGATCGACATCGCCGCCATCGAGGCGGCGGTGAAAGCGGCCGTCTAAGTACGCCCGCGCGCCGACGCTGCGTATGCTGCTTTGCGAAAATCGTGCAGCAGCCGCACACGCCCGCGACGCGCTGCTGAAAATGTGCAAGGTCGACAGTACAGCGCTCGAGCTGCATTCCGCAGCCAAAGGGAGGGTGAAATGGCTTACATTGATGGCTACGTCTCGCCGGTGCCGAAAGCAAACCGCGACGCCTACAGGCGGGAAGCCGAAAAGATCGCGCCGCTGTTCAAGGAATGCGGCGCGCTCAAAGTTGTGGAGACCTGGGGCGATGACGTGCCCAAGGGCAAGAGCACGGATTTCTACATGGCGGTGAAAGCGGGCGAGGACGAAAACGTCGTGTTCTCTTGGATCGTCTGGCCCGACAAAGCCACGCGCGACGCCGGCATGGCCAAAGCTATGGCCGATCCGCGCATGCAGCCAGGCCCCAATCCCGTGTTCGACGGCAAGCGCATGATCTTCGGCGGCTTCGAAGTGCTGCTGGAGGCGTAAAACGCGATTGCGCAAGACTCTTCTTTACTACCCATCCCCGGATTGGCGCTTGCGCCAAGTCCGGGGCCTAGGATCACGGACGGCTCGTGTTTATGGGTCCCGGGAATGGATGCTCGTTGATCCCGATGGATCATCGCTCCCGGTCGCCGGCTGGAAGCCGGCGGTCCGAAGGGCTAAGCTCCGCCCATGGACCTCTTCTCTTACCTCATCCCCGCCGCTCTCATCATCGTCTTCCTGGTGCTTTGCTTCGGCATCTACGCCATGTTCCGCGGCGGCGATTTTGGTCGTTCGTGGTCGAACAAGGCGATGCGGATGCGCGTGGTGGCGCAATTCGTGGCGATCCTCGTGCTGGTTGCAGCGATGTGGTGGAAGCAGCAATATGGGCAGTAGAAATTGGAGACTAGGCGCGTCGCTCTGTCATTCCGGACGCGCGGAACGCGCGATCCGGAACCCAGGGGATCGTAGAGCGCGGTGCGTTGGCCCCTGGGTTCCGGGTTCACGCTTCGCGTGCCCCGGAATGACGGGTGTTGTACGCACAGCCAGCCCCCCCAATCGGAGCGCTCATGGTTAGGCTCGATAAAATCGTCACCAAGGCCGGCGACGGCGGTAAGACACGCTTGGCTACCGGCGAACCGGTATCGAAAGCGAGCCCGCGCGTGGAGGCCTACGGCTCGGTCGATGAAGTCAATTCCGTGATCGGCGTGACGCGCCTTTACACTGGCAGCGATTTCGTACTCGATCCCATGCTGGGCCGCATTCAGCACGACCTCTTCGATCTCGGCGCCGATCTCGCTACGCCAGAGGGAAAAGCCGAAGCGTTGCGCATCACCGAAACGCAAGTGGCGCGGCTGGAGCGCGAGGTCGAGCTGATCAATGAGGAATTGTCGCCGCTGACTTCTTTCGTCTTGCCAGGCGGGAGCAAGGCGGCCGCGCACCTGCATCTGGCGCGCACCATCGCGCGCCGGGCCGAACGCGCGATCGTTGCGCTGGCTGGGGTGGAAGCTGTGTCGGCTGAGGCGATCAAGTACGCCAACCGGCTTTCGGATTTGCTGTTCGTCGCCGCGCGCTGGGCCAATGACAAAGGGCGAGGCGATATTCTGTGGACGCCAGGCGCCAATCGCTGATGCGTGGAGGCGTGCATCACAATATGGACCGCCAGCGCCCTCGCCGGCACGATGACTGCAACCGCCCTACCCCGAAATGTACTGCGCTCCATTCATCGTCAGCGTTGAGCCAGTCATAAAGCCTGAGCCTTCCGACGCCAGGAAGGAAACCGCGCTGGCGATCTCCTCGGCTTTGCCAAGGCGGCCAACTGGAATCGTCGCGATGATTTTCTTCAGCGCCTCTTCTGGCACTGCAGCGACCATGTCGGTGTCGATGTAACCTGGCGCGACGCAATTCACGGTCACACCCTTGTTCGCGCTCTCCTGCGCCAGCGCTTTGGTGAAGCCGATCATGCCTGCCTTAGCGGCGGAATAATTGACTTGGCCGACCTGCCCTTTTTGCCCGTTAATGGAGCTTATATTGATGATGCGCCCCCAGCTGCGCGCGCGCATGCCTTCGATCACCTGGCGGGTCATGTTGAAGCAGGAATCCATGTTGACGCGGATCACTTCCGACCATTGCTCGTGGCTCATCTTGTGGAAGAAGCCGTCGCGAGTGATGCCGGCATTGTTGACCAGCACGTCGATTGGCCCGAGTTCAGCCTCGACCGCCTTGGCCGCGTTCGCGCAATCCTCGAACACGCCGACATTGCCTTTGACCACCATGACGCCGAGTTCCTTGGCGGTGGCTTGGGCGGCTTCCTCATTGCCGGAATAGCCGGCCGCGACCTTCATGCCGTCGGCTTTGAGCCGGGCAGAGATCGCTTTGCCAATGCCCCTGGTGCCGCCAGTTACGAAAGCCACGCGCGCCATTTTCCGTCTCCCTATTTGTTTTGCCCACTTTGCGCGAACCCGCGCCGAGCGCAAGCGCTACCAAAGCGTGGGCGCGCCGTAGGCGGGGAACTCACGGTCCGGGGAAACGATGGTCAAATTGTCGGCGAGAGCCTGAGCGATCAGCAATCGGTCCCAGGGGTCGCGGTGGTGCATTGGGAGGTTCGCCGCAGCCACAAAATGCTCCATCGCCACCGGTTTGAGCAAATAACCCCGCGAGGTCAGTGCAGCTTGCCAGTCCGCGACCGCCGGAATCTGCAATTTACCGATCCGGCGCTTCCACTCGATCTCGTAGGCCGAAGCAGGACAAATCCAAACCTGGTTGTTCAGATCGGCGATCGCAATCCGCGCGCGCTTTCCAAGCCGAAAGGACGAAAAGAACACCCCCAGCAGTGCCGGCGCATCCAGCAGGAGCCTCAAGGCCGCTTCCGCTGTTTTGATGGCTTGAAGTCCGCTTCGAAGCTCTGCTCGGCGAAATCGGCGGCTTCGTCATCAGGCGCCCACGCGTCGGACGCCGCCCAGACTGATCCGAGATGTGAAAGAAAGCCGATCGGCCGGCTTGTGCGCGGCTCGTGAGCGGCGAGCAGCGCCTCCTTGGCCGGCTTCAGCACTACCGCTGGCGCGCCATCGCGGGCGATGATCACCTCCTCGCCCGCCTCGGCGCGGGCGACGAGTTCCGAAAGCTTGGCCTTCGCCTCGGCAATGTTCATCTGCATGCGCCCATGCTAGTCCAATGTGTTGGTCCAAGCAAGGGAATGGACTGCCCCCCTCGGGGGAGCGGGTCGTGGACTTGTTGCGATTTCGTGCCAATCTCCGGGCGACAGCGCGCCCGACCGACCGCTGTTTCGAGGAGGCGAACATGGGGAACTGGTCGCAATTCGCTCAATGGCTCATCGACAACAAGGACCCGCTCGAAAGCGCGAGCTATCTGGCGACGCTTGTCGGCGTGCCGCTGCTACTGGTGACCTACGTCACCAATCTTCTGTCCGAGAGCCACCGCCGCGAGGTTGGCACCTACGAGACTTTGGAAACGCAATACGTGGAGTTTCAGAAGCTCGCGGTGGCGAACGCTCACCTCGACATCGCCGACAAGGCGCTCGATGCGCCCGACCCGCTCAACGACAAAGAACTAGCCCAACAGCGCACGCTCTACATGGTGCTGTTCTCGCTGTTTGAGCGCGCGTTTCTTATGTATCGCGGCGCTTTCGGGCGCGCGTTCATCGGTGAGATGCGCCGCCAGCAATGGCAGGGCTGGGTCAATTTCATCGACAAATATATTGGCCGCGAAAGCTGCCGCGCCGCCTGGTTTAACGGCGAAGCGCCACAAAAAGACGTCGGCCAGGATTTCGATCACCGCTTCGAGCACTTCATGTGGGAGCGGATGAGGCGCAAGGGATTTGTGAAATAACGCCGCCCGAACGAGACTTCAGCCCGGGATGGCTTTCGGCAGATAGGGCAATATCTGGGCTGCATCGTGCTCGCCGGAGCGACACAGGCGGGCGAAATCCGCCAGCGCGCCGGGCTTCGCGATCATATACCCCTGAACAGTATCGCATCCGAGCGTCGCGAGCACGGCAAGCGTGGCTTCATCCTCCACGCCCTCCGCCACAACCGACATGCCGAGGCCATGGGCGAGATCGATTGTCGATTTGAGGATCAGGCGGTCCCGTTTGTTGGTGTTGAGGTCGCCAATGAGCGATTTATCGAGCTTGAGTTCGTCGGCCTCGATCTGTTTCAAATAGGCCAGGGAAGAGAGGCCCGATCCGTAATCGTCCACCGAGACCCGGATGCCCGCCTCCCGAAACGCGGCAATCGACGACATCGCCGCCAACGGATCGCCGATGATCGCGGTTTCAGTGATCTCGAAGCAGACACGGGCCCCGGCCCGTCGCACGGCGCCAGTGGCGAACTCGCAGAAATCCGCGTCCGCGAGCGACCGCCCTGACACATTGATGGAAATGATCTGGTCGACGCCTTCCGCCAACAACGCCGCCTGGTCACTAATGGCCTGCTCGATCGCCCAGCGGGTAAGCGCATCAATGCTGCCGGTTTCCTCCGCGACTTGAATGAATTGTTCGGGCGAGATGGGGCCGTGGATCGGGTGCCGCCAGCGCATCAGCGCCTCGGCGCCGACAATGTGGCGCCCACGCAGCGAAGCTTTCGCCTGATAAAGCAGAGTAAATTCTCCGCGCGAGAGCCCTACGCCTACGTCTGATATGAGCGCCAACTGAACTTGCGGATCGGCGACGTTCTCGGGGGCGTAGCGCACATGACGCTGCCCCCGATGCCGCGCCTGATCGAGCGCTAGCGTAGTTTGTTCGAGCAGTTCATCCGCAGCGCCAACGCCTGCCGCGACGATAGCAGAGCCGGCGCGAACACTGACCTCGATCGCCTGACCGTCAACCAGCACGTTCGTGTCTAAGCTGTCGAGCGCGTCCGTGCACAGCCGGCGCGCGTCCTCCTCGCTTGCAGCGGTGAGCACAACGCCCAGGACTGACGTGGAGATGTGGAACACGCGTTTGTGGTGACAGCATGCCCCGATATTCCCAGACAGACCTCGGACAAGTTTGTTGGCGGCGCCGTAGCCAATGGCGCCGCGCAAGATTGCGAACCGGTCAATCCCGAAAACGACTGCAACGACGACGCCGTCTGTCGCCGACTGCACATCGAGGCAATTCTGCAATTTCTCCAGCATCGCCCTTCTATTGGGCAATTCCGTTTCCGGGTCGTGCAACGCCACGAACGACAAATGTTCCTCGCGCTGGCGTAATATTTCCGCAGCGCGGCGATTGAGTTCGCGATAGACGCTCATACCCGCGCACAAGGTTTGCGTCAGCAAGACGATGCCTAGGCTCGCGCTGATCGGCGCGACGGCCTGCAACGCCAATGGCCCAAGCAAAGCCACCGAGAGTACCGCGCCTTGCCTTATGAAAAGGCGGCGTAGATTAAGCCGACCGGCGCGCGGCCAGAGCACTACGAGCGCCAATAGCGCGAGGCCGATCGTCAAGACGCCGTTCGGCTCGAGCAAAGCGCGGCCCTGCACCAGGCTCTCATAGGCGAGCGCGTGAACGAACACACCCGACATGGAGGGTTGAATGGGGGTTGAGAATTCATCGCCGAGTTCAAGTGCGGTCGCGCCGATGAGAATGGCCTTGCCGCGCACGCGCTCCGCATCAAATGAGCCGCGATACACGTCCTCGAAGCTGATCGTGGCGATCTCTTCGCTGCGTATGCCGTAATCGATCAGAAAGGGCGCGGTTTCGCCATAAGGCGCCCCGGCGAGCACCGCGGCCATGGCAGCATGATAATGATCGCCGTGGCTATAGCCGCGCAGATAATTCCGCACGCGCCCGTCAGAATCGAGGCGAACATTGACGCTGCCGAGCACCGCGTTGCGAGAAAGAGAAGCGAGCGGCGCGTTTTCCTCGTCAGCCCCTGGCTGAATGAAGGTAGGCAGCACGATTGAGCCGGGGTCCGCGTCGATGGCGGCCCGAAGTGCGGAATCATCGAACTCGTTCGACCGCGCGCCGAAATCGACGTCGAAGCCGATTATTGTCGCGCCTGCGTCGCGCAGGTTTCGGATTGCGGTAGCAAAGCGCTCGCGCGGCCATGGCCATTCGTCGGCTGCACGCAAACTCGTGGCGTCGATCGCGACCACGGCAATGGCGCCCGACGGCGCGCGCTCGATCATTTGCGCACGCCGCATCGCCAGATTGTCGTCCAGCGGCTTCAGCGCTCCGCTAACGTGCACTCCCGCAAGCAGAATACACGCGCACAGAAGTGTCGACGACCGCCGCGCGACGCTCAGCGCCGATGCGAGCGCGTTGTTCAGCGTTGCGGCCAAGGGCGCATGCGCACCCATCAGCCGCATGTGCGACCACGGCACGCCGGGAGAACAGGCGGGTCTCCAGCGTTGCCGTTGCCATTGCCGCCAGCATTGCCGTTGCCGCCAGCGTTGCCGCCGGCGTTGCCGTTGCCGCCAGCGTTGCCGTTGCCATTGCCGCCAGCGTTGCCGTTGCCGCCAGCGTTGCCGCCAGCGTTGCCTCCAACGTTGCCGCCAACGTTGCCGTTGCCGCCAGCATTACCGACAACAGCAGCATTGCCGCCGCCAGCATTGCCATTACTTCCAGCATTGCCATTGGCGCCGCTCAGCGATGCGAACACGCTGCGAACCGCCGCGACCGAGCGGCCAAACAAGCTCGACCCGCCGCCATTGGCGCTGGTTTCCGCGTTGACGCCTTGGCCGTTGCCGTTGGGAGAGGCGCCAAGCGCATTGTTCGCCGCCGCGACAGACCGCCCGCTGACCGGCCCGCTGCCGACGACGCCATCGGAAACCGCCGCGTAATCGAGCGCGGGCGCCGCTACGGCATGGGCGACATCGCCATCTGCCGGCGAAGTCATGGCGATCGCACTCGGCGCGCCGCGCGCGACGCGGGCTGTAAGGCCGGCGGCGACATCATTCACCGCACTGCCTTCGTTAGCGCGCACTTCGACCAGCCCCTGCGCGACATGCACCATGTCCTGCTCAGCGCCGGTGGAAACGGTAAAGGTCGTGCCTTTGACCACAGCGGCCAGCAGCGGCGTCTCCACGCGGAAATGCTGCGCTTCGCGGCGATCGACCTGAAACAGAAGCGAACCCAAATCCTGCAAGATGCGCGTCATGCCGTCATTGGAATCCGGCGCGATAGTCATGCGGCTGTTGGGCGTCATGACGATACGCTGAGCCCCATTTTGCAGAGTCGCGCGGCTGTCGGCGCCCGTGGTTACCGCTGTCCCGGCACGCAAGGTTTGATTAACCATGGCGTCGGCAACATCTTGGCCGGGCTGGCGCACACGCACCACGCCTTCTCGCGCAACGACCCGCCAGGAAGCTTGTTGAGCCGAAGCGGGGCTGGCGACGAACGCCAATCCGCCGAGCGCAAAAGCACATGCTAACGCGAGGAATTTCCGCATGGAATTGGATCCTTCTGGATGGTGCGGACAAAAATACGATCGCCTTCGCTAACAGATCAGCGCTAAGGGTTTGATAATTCATCTGCAAACACACAGGCCTTAATGCCTTGTTTGCCTTGCTTGCCGATAACCACACGCAGGTAAATCAGGTTGGCAGAACGCCTTCATGCGTTGGGACAGGTCGGCACTCTCACAAATCGCGCATGCGTTCGCGTATGCGGGCGCGTTCGGCGCATGCTTTGCTGCACCTGGCCACGCAGCAGCTGAAGCCCTTGCGCTGCGCGGAACCAGTGACGCCAAGCGCGAGGCGCCGGTTACCTGCACTGAAGGCGATGGCGCGTGCTTTACTCTGCTCGGCGTGACTGTCGACGGCGCGAGCGCCTTCACCCAAGCCGAGCTCTCTGGCGATTATCTGCCTTATCTGACCCGAGACGTCAGCGTGGGCGACCTCGCGCGCATCGCTGGCGCGATCACCACCCGCTATCGTCAAGCAGGCTATTTCCTCTCCCGCGCCATCGTGCCGCCTCAGGACAGCGCAAGCGGCGTCGCGCGGATTGTCGTGCTCGAGGGGCGCATCGCCGAGATCGTTGTCGAAGGCGAAGGCCAGACCCAAGTACGCCACTATTTGCGTGGGCTCGATGCACAGCCGATCGCCCATCTCCCTGAGCTTGACCGGCGTCTGGCTCTTGCGAACGACGTGCCCGGGCTCAGCGTGCGCTCGCGCATCGAGCCCGATCCCAACGATCCCACTCGCCATCGCCTTGTCGTCAGCACCGAATTCGACGCCATCGACGGCGTCGCTTCGATCGACAATCGCGGCAGCGAGGACGCCGGGCCCTTGCAAGCGTATGGCCGCGTGCGCGGAAATTCGGTGTTGCTTGAGGGCGACCAGATCTCTCTGGGTTTGTTTACGACCCCGGAATCGCCTGAGGACTTCACGCATGTCGAGGGCGCCTATTCCGTAGCGCTCGAAGACGGCGCCCGCGCCACGGCGACACTTGCACTATCGCGCGCTCGCGACGGCCATGACATGACCTCGCCCGATATCGGCGGCGACGTTCAAGCTTTGTCGGTGCGCTACGAATATCCGCTGCACCGCGGACGCGCCGCCGGACTTTGGCTCGGCGCCGCGTTCGACCTGCACCATGCCGAGAACGATTGGGCGAGCGGGGGCGGATATGCCGATGAGTTGCGGGTCGCGCGTTTCAGCTTGCGCGGCTTTCTCGACGAAGGCGGGCGCGCCAGCACGGCGTTTGCGCGCGCTTCGTTTGGCCTGGATTTTCTGGGCGCCTCGGGACGCTCCCTTGTGCGCCGCTCGCGATATGATGCGGACGCCGAGTTCGTCGCCCTGAACTTTCACGCCTCGCATTATCGCGACCTGAGCCGCTATGTGGGCGTGTATGCTTCTATCGACGGCCAATGGGCCGACCGGCCGCTGCTTCTGTCGGAGGAATTCGCCGTCGGCGGCCTGCCCTATGGCCGCGCCTACAATCCCGGCGAAATTTCCGGCGACCACGGCCTCGCCGGCCTGGTTGAGCTGCGCGCGGGTTACGACCCGGAGCTCGGCGCGATCTCGTTCCTGCAAGGCTATCTGTTCTACGACACCGCTCAAGTGTGGAATTTCAACACCGCACCCGATGCCGACGAACTCTCCTTGTCGTCAGCGGGAGCGGGAGTGCGGGTCAATGTCGAGGATTGGCTGGTTTTTCGCCTGGAAACAGCGCGGCCGTTGACGCGCACGCCCTATGAGGAAGGCAACAAGGATTGGCGGCAGTTCTTCTCGCTCTCGGCCGCTTATTGAGGCGCGGGCGCGCCGCGTCAAATCCGTTCCGCGCCGTCCGCATCGCCAAGGCGACGATCAAAAGTGAGGAGCGGAAGATGGCCGTTCTGATGGGCAATCTCCAAGATTAGACAATCCGAGAAACCGAGTTTTGGATTGACGCGAAAGAGGTCCAGCGCACGCGCGACGAGATGCACCTCCTGCACGCTGAGTAGGGCATGATCAAGCAACATCTCGACGGCCAGAGCGATCTGCTTAGGTGAACGCCGGTAGACGGCGTCCAGAACCCAAACGGTTTCCGCCAATACCAGATGCGATACCCAGGCGCCTTTCTCAACCGCGAGCTCCGCGCGCGCGACCTGAGCCGGATCGTCGCGCGCGATCAGGCGCACGAGCACATTGGTGTCAATCGCGCGCATGTTTCTTGCGGATGTGAGCGCGCACGCCTTCTTTCAGGTCTTTAAGCGACTTCGGCTTTAGGGGCTCGCCCGCGAACACAGCCGCATGGATTTCCGCAGAGCTATGCCGCCCGGCGCGGCGCACGAGAACTTCGTCGCCGCTCTCCTCCCATTCAATCGCCGAGCCCGGCCCGATGCCGAGCTTCTTGCGTATCTCGGCGGGAACCGAAATTTGGCCTTGCGCTGTCAGCTTTGAGGTGATGGGCATGTCGCGTCATTACCATGGTAATGCACCCAAGACAAGTGGATTGGCGCCCGCTACGCCCGCAATATCTGCTCCATCGCTTTGCCCTTGGCGAGTTCGTCGATCAGCTTGTCGAGGTAGCGGATTTCCCGCATCAGCGGCTCTTCGACGCTCTCCACCCGGACCCCGCAGACCACACCGGTGATCAAGGATCGCGAAGGATTGAGCTTGGGCGCTTCCGCGAAGAAGGCCTCGAAACTCACCTTCTTCTTCACCTGCGCGTTGAGCTTTGCTTGCGTGTAGCCCGTCAGCCAACGGATGATCGCATCGACCTCCCCCTGCGTGCGCCCCTTCTTCTCCGCCTTGGCGATGTAGAGCGGATAGACGCTGGCGAAGCTGATGGCGTAGATGCGGTGGGGTTTGGGCATATCACGATTTCCACGCCGACAACTCTTCGTCCTACCGCCCCTCGCGCATACGCCTAAGTTCAGCGTCAGTCTCCGCCTCCAGCCGCTCTTTGGCTGCCACTGCAGGCTTTCGAACAAGCACTATAACAGCGCCCAGCACGAAGAAGACTGGCGACCAGGTCGCCATCAAGACGAAGGCACTTACCTCCCGCCAGTCGGCGGAGAATGATCGAACGGCATCTGCGAACTCATCGCTGGGATACCCCATCAGCGCTATGAGGTAGAATCCTACGCCAAGGAGAACGAAGCCGGCGGCACAGAGCCACCACGTGCTCCACCTCGGTTGTCCCCACAACAACGCATACGAGCCAACGTGGGCGGTCAGAGTCAGCTGAAGGAGTTCCAAGCGCTCACCGCTCCACGCAAACCGCAATCCCCATGCCCCCGCCGATGCAGAGCGTGGCCAAACCCTTGCTCTTGCCGCGCCGACCCAGCTCGTACAACAACGTCGTCAGCACGCGCGCGCCGCTCGCGCCAATCGGGTGCCCGATCGCGATGGCGCCGCCATTGACGTTCACGATGGCTTCGTCCCAGCCCATGTCCTTGTTTACCGCGCACGCTTGCGCGGCGAAGGCTTCGTTGGCTTCGACCAAGTCCAGATCGCCCACTTTCCAGCCGGCGCGCTCCAGCGCTGCTTTCGACGCCGGTATCGGCCCGGTTCCCATGATCGCCGGATCGACGCCGCGCGAGGCCCACGAAGCGATGCGCGCCAGCGGCGTCAACCCGCGCTTCTTCGCTTCATCGGCGCTCATCAACACCAGGGCCGCCGCACCATCATTGATGCCGGACGCGTTCGCGGCCGTCACCGTGCCGTCCTTCTTGAACGCGGGGCGGAGGCCCGCTGCGCCTTCGAGCGTGGCGTCGTGCTTGATGTATTCGTCGTTCTCCACAACCGTGTCGCCCTTGCGGCCTTTGATGGTCACGGCGACGATTTCATCCTTGAACTTGCCGGCCTTCTGCGCGGCGCTGGCTTTCTTTTGCGAGGCGGTGGCGAACTCGTCCTGCTGCGCGCGGGTGATCTGCCATTTCTCGGCGACGTTCTCGGCGGTGACGCCCATGTGATATTGGTTGAACACGTCGGTGAGGCCGTCATTGATCATGGTGTCGGTGAACGTAACCGGGCCCATCTTCGTGCCGGCGCGCATGTGCGCGGCGTGGGCGCTGAGGCTCATATTCTCCTGGCCGCCAGCAACGACGATGGCCGCGTCACCGGCCTTGATCTGCTGATAGCCGACCACGACCGCGCGTAGCCCCGAGCCACACACCTGGTTGAGCCCCCAAGCCGGGGCCTCATCGAACACCCCTGCGGCGCGCGCGGCTTGGCGGGCCGGGTTCATGCCCTGGCCGGCGGTCAGCACCTGGCCCAGCACCACTTCCGAGACCTCGCCCGCCTCGACTTTTGCGCGCTGCAGCGCAGCTGTGATCGCAATTCTTCCGAGCTCATGGGCCGGCGTTGCAGCAAACGCGCCGTTGAACGAGCCGACGGGCGTGCGGGCGGCGGAAACGATGACGATGTCGGTCATGGGGGGCGGCTCCTGGAGGGCGAAGGCGTTGGCGGGAAACGAGACTTCGCCTGCCCTATCGCACAAGAGAGAGGCGAAATCCAAGAGTGCGCCGCCCCAATCACAGGTCAAAAACGGCGCTTTGTCTTGCATTGCGGCGAAGGAGGGAGGATTCTCCCGCTCGCTCGCGCCTTCGCGGGCGCAAGAGCGGGTGCGAACACGTGGCGGAAGCGAACGGTCAGCCGACTGGAGAGGCAAGCGAGGCCGCGCCGGTGGTTATCAAGAAGTACGCCAACCGGCGGCTCTACAACACCAAGGCCTCAAGCTACGTCACGCTCGAGCACTTGTCAGAGATGGTGCGTGAGGGCGTGGACTTCATCGTTCTGGACGCCAAGACCGACGAGGACATCACCCGCTCGGTTCTCGCGCAAATCATCTTCGAGCAAGAGAGCCGCGGCCAAAACCTGTTGCCGGTGGCGTTCCTGCGCCGGCTGATCCGCTTCTATGGCGACCAGATGCAAGGCTTCCTGCCGCCTTTCCTGGACATGAGCATGGAGAGTTTCTCCAAGGCGCAAGATACCATGCGCGAGAACATGTCGCGCAGCTTCGGCGCGCACACGCCGATGGCGGCGTTCGAGGATCTCACGCAGCGCAACATGGCGATGTTTCAGCAGGCCATGAAGATGTGGGCGCCGTTCGCGCAAAACATGCCCGGCATGCCCGGCGCCATCCAGCCTCTTACGCCGAGCGATTCCGAGCCGGACGAAAAAGACGCCCAACTCTCGGAACTCAAGAAACAAATGGCCTCTATGCAAAAGCAGCTCGAGGCGCTGGCGCGGACGAAGGGCTAATCGAGGCTCTTGCTCCAGGCCGTCGCCCAGCGCGTCAGCGGCACGAGGTGATTCAGCAATTCGGCGCCATGAGGGGTCAACACGTAACCATCGCCCGGCGCGTGATCGATCAAACCGGCGTCGCGCAATTCGCGCAGGCGCGTGTTCAGAACGCTGGGGCTGGCCTCGCACAAACGCGCCAGCTCGCGAAATTTCAGCGATCGCTCATTGCGGAGATTCCAGACGATGCGCAGCGCCTTGCGCCGGCCGAGCAGGTCGAACAATTGCGTAACCGGATGGCGGCGGGGCCCATCGTTGGCGGGCGTTTTGGAGGACGCGGCTGGTTTCACTACGTTTTTGATAGCGAGGCGGATCGTTCGAAACAATCGAATCTCGTTGCAATCTATCCAACCTTTGGCTAGATTGGCGGCATGCGCGAAATTGCCCTTTACGACGCGAAAAACGCGTTGTCGGCCCTTATCCAAGAGGTCGTCGAGACGGGGGCCGAGTTCCTGATCACCCGCCACGGAATGCCCGCAGCCAAGCTAACGCCCGTCAAAGCGCCTTTGTCGGCGCAGGAGCGCGCCGAGGTTATGCGCAGAGTTCTCGCCAACCGCGACGCGCGGGTGCGCGCCAATCCCAGCGAAGCGGAGAAAACCACCTGGGAAGAACTCAAAAGCTGGATGGATGACGATCGGTGACCGGTGTGGTCGTCGATGCGTCAGCCGTGGTGGCTATTGTCGCGGCGACCCAGGCGACTGCCGCGGCCACCGCCTTCGCCTCAGCGCCGCCGGCATCGCTCCTCGCGCCCGCCCACTTTGGCCTTGAAGTTCGGCACGCTCTTGTACGTCTTGAGCGCCGCAATCTCCTCGCCATCGGGAGCGCGGACGCCGACCTCCTTGCAATCGAGAGTCTAATTGTTTTTGCGCCTCCGCCCGACAACCTGACCTTATTTGAAATATTGAGACTCGCGCGCACAGAGGCGCTGGGCGTTTACGATGCGGCCTACCTCGAACTATGCCTGCGATCCCAGGCCGCTCTTGCCAGCCGCGACAGCGCGTTGCTGGCGGCGGCGCAACGTCAGGGTGCGGAGACGCACGACCTTCGGTGAGCTACATCGCTTCACCCCCAAACTCCCGGCCGCCGCCCCACCCATGGCAGCTCCTTCTCCAACTGGCCCGCAAGCCGGAACAGCGTCGCTTCGTCGGCGTATTTGGCGGTGAACATCATGGCGATGGGCAATCCGCCTTCGCTCATCCACAGCGGCAGCGACATTGAGGGCTGGCCGGTCATGTTGAAGGGCGGCGTGAAAGGGAACGTTTCAGCTTGGTGCTTGTCGAACGTCTTCAGGTCGTCGGTGAGCGTGTCGAGATAATCCACGCGCGGCGGGGCCGTGCCAAGAACCGGCGTGAGGTACACATCGAAGCTCTCGAAACGCGTTAGGATTTGCCGGCTCATCAAGCGCAATTGCTGCCACGCCCAGAACGCATCGGCGCCGGTGATCTTCAAACCAGCCTCATAAGCGCGCCGCGCCAGGGGTTCGATATCCTCGCCGGGTTCGCGGCCCTTGATCTCGACCCAGCGTTTGATTCCGGCCGCGAGATTGGATGCCGAGACAAAACTCTGTGCGCGATAGAGCGCGCGATACTCGATGCCGAGCCCCTCCTCGCGTACGTCGTGCCCAAGTGCGGCAAGCGTCTCTGCGGTGCGTTCCAACGCGGTGCGCACTTCCGCTGCGATCGGGTTTCCTGTGGGCGTTTCGCTCGACCAGAACACGCGCATTTTGCCAGGCGCTCGGCTCACTTCTTCCAGGTAGGGCCGCTCCTTGGCCGGGTACGCGAAAGGTGAATTCGGCTCAGCGTAACCCGTCGCGTCCAGCATCGCGGCGCTGTCGCGAACGCTGCGCGTGACGACGTGATCAACTGAAAAGCCGATGGCGCGGTCGGTGTCGTGCTGGCCGTTCGGGTTGCGGTCGCGCGTGGTTTTCAATCCCACCAATCCGCAGCACGCAGCTGGAATCCGGATCGACCCCAACCCGTCGCTCGCATGCGCAAGCGGAACCATGCCGGAAGCCACCGCCGCGGCCGCACCACCGGAGGAGCCCCCGGAAATGTGTTCGGTGTTCCAGGGATTGCGGCAAGGCCCGAGCCGCGCAGATGTGGTGACGCCGGGGATGCCGAATTCGGGCGTGTTGGTTTTGCCGAGCAGCACCATTCCGGATTGCCGATAACGATCGGTCAGCGTTGAATCCTCTGAATCTGCGTCGACGCAGGCGAACCGGCTGCCCGAGGTGCGCGGCCAGTTCTTTACCCTTAGGCCTAGATCCTTGATCAGGAACGGCACGCCCTTGAACGGCCCGTCCGGCAGATCGCCGGCAGCGCTAAGGCGCGCCTCGTCATACGCCTTGTAGACCACCGCGTTGAGGCTGGGATTGTGGCGTTCGATCCGCTCGATCGCCGCTCCCAACAATTCGCCCGGCGACACCTGCCGCGCGCGCACCAGTTCGGCGAGTCCAAGCCCGTCGTAATCCGCATATTCGCGCATGACATCTCCTCGTCGGTGTTATGGACGTCCACGGGGCGCAGGCAAGCCGACACAGCGCGCTTGCTCCCCACCTCGGCTTTGGCGACAATGGGCGCGCATGGGGGCCGGGAGATTATGAACCGCCGCACTTTCCTGACCACAAGCGCGGCCTGCTGCGCGCTCAGCACTTCTGCTTTGGTCGCGCGCGCGCAGCCAGGGCCGAGGTTTGCAGAAGCCGCCACCTATAGCGCCGAGCGCGGGGGCGTGGGGTTTGTGGTTGCTCACCACGGTTTGCTGGTCGCAGAGGATTATCCCAATGGCGGCGGGGTCCATACGCGTTGGCCGATCGGCGCGGGAACGCGCGTCTTCGCGCCGCTATTGGCGGCCGCGCTGGCGGGCGAAAACCTGCTCAGCCTCGACGATCCCGCGGCGTCAATATTGTGGGAGTGGACCTCCCACCCCGTGAAAGCCACGATTTCGATCCGCGCGCTGCTCAATGGCACAAGCGGCTTGGCCTTCGGTGCGGGAGCGCCGCAAAATCTGGACGCCGCGCTTATGCTAGAACCAACGGAGGCGCCTGGCTTGCGCTTCAAGGACGACGCCGCCCCCTACATCCTGCTCGCTGAAATCGCCCACCGCCGACTGCAGATGGCGGGCAAGGATCCAGACCCCGCTCGTTTCTTGACCGCGCAGGTGTTAAGCGAAATCGGCTGCGTGCCGATCGCGTGGACGCGCTGGCCAAGCGGAGCGCCGAGATTGGACGACGGCGTGGCTGTCAGCACGCGCGCTTGGGCGCGCGCAGGAGAGTTGATCCGGCGTGAGGGCGTTTGGCGTGGGCAACAGCTGGCCGACGACAGAATCTTGCGCGAAGCGCAGCGCGGCTCATTTGCGGAATCGCGCGCGGGATTTGGCTTGTGGCTGGCGGCGCCGGCGAACTCGCCATCGCGAGCGCCGCTCGACAGCGACCTTTGGCGCGCCGCTTCGCCGGCGCCGATCGACCTCGCGATGGCTGCCGGCGCCAATGGCGCGCGGCTTTATTTTTCAAGGACCGAAGGTCTTGTCGTAGCGCGCCAAGGAAACGCCGCATCCGTTTGGTCGGACGCGGAATTCCTCTCGTTGATTTGGCGCGGACTAGATCGCGCCTAGAGCATTTTCCGACGAAGTGGATACCGGTTCGTCGCAAGAAAATGCGACCAAACAAAAACCTAGAGCCCCGATCCGATTCAATCGGATCGGAATAGGCTCTAGCCGCGCGGGCGCAGCAACAGGCCGCCGATCAAGCCAAGCACGCCGCCGCCCGAAGCGCCGGTGATCAAGTTGGCGAGGTTGGCATTTTGGGCGTTGCCCTCTCCCAACAGCGAACCCCAATTCTTTGTGATGTCGGCAATCGCTGCGACACTGGCGCCATCAGGCGACGCCGCAAACGCAAGCCCCGCGCCCCCGATCGCGCCGATCAGGCTGCGCCCGACGACGCCGCCGCCGCCGCGGGTCAACACACCCAAAATATTGCCGCCGATAGCGCCGCCAACGGCCGAAACCACATACGGTAGGATCATATCCATGTTCGCTTCCCTCCCTCGCGTCGCCTCGAACGGTCTGCGTCCGCTGCGGCAAAAGTGAGCATAGGCTGGCGCCGCCAATTACGCAAAGTGATGATTGCGCGACTGTAATGGGAATGTCAGTCATCGCTTTCGCCCGCGGCGCGAAGGCCACGCTCAAGCGCTGATTGCAGGTTACTCACAGCATCGCCCGTTTGAGGGGCGTGCCGTGGCGGACGGAGTGTGCTTAAGATTTCCCTAATGCCCCCACTGATCACCCTCCCATGATCGATATCTGCATAGTCTGCACCTATGACGCTGTAAAGTTCGCCGAGGCGCTCGTGCGCCTGCTGGAGGCTGAGCAGCACAATGTACGCCTATGGTACGGGCGCCAATCGCTGCAGGCCATGGATGAGGCCAAGGCGTCGCGGGCGGCGGTTCTACTGGTGTGGTCGTGCAACGCGCCGACCCAGCATTATATGCTGGAATGGGCCAATTGCGTTTCTCCCGACCGCCTGATCGAAGTGGCGCTGGCGCCGACCGCGCCGCCGCTCGATAGGCTCGCGCCGATCATCGATTTCAGCCAATGGCGCGGCGAGCGTGGCGGACGCGCCTGGAGCGCGCTGAACGAGCGGCTTCGCACGATTACGCGGGCGCTCGACCCTCCCAAAGCGCCGCCCAAACAAGCGATCTTTGCGATGGGGCTCGCCAGCGTCGCGGCTGTAGGCGGCGCGTTCATGGTGCGCGTGAACGAGCCTGAGAGCATTGCGGCGCCAGCTCAAGTCGCGATAGCTGAGGATCTCGGCATCGGCGGCGCCGTCGAGGCCGTCGAGCCAGCTTCCGCGGAGGAGCTGGAATGGATCGAGCCCGTCCGCGCGCTGCGTTACGATCCTATCGAAGCCGCTCCATTGCAGCTGGTGGAACGGCCGCTACCGGAACTGCCCGAGCTCCGTGACCCTACTCTGCTGGAACGCTTGGCCAATCTCAATCCGCTCCGGGGCGGCTGAGTTCACACCGCACGGCGGCTGCGCAGCCAGTGCAGGATCGCCCAGGCGTGCGCTTCGTGGCGTACTTTGAGAATGGCTTCGCTGGGCGCCATCCACACCAAGGCATGGTCAGGTTCCGAGGGTTCGCCATCGTCGGCGGACAACTCCGCCTCGTAGAAGGTGGCGAGTGAGTTTCTGGGTTCGCCTTTGTTGATCCAATATTGGCCAGCCCTGCCCAGCACGCGCGTCGGCCATACGGTGAGGCCAGTTTCTTCGTCGAATTCGCGCATCAAAGCGGCGGCTTCATCCTCGTCCGCCTCAACCCCGCCGCCGGGGAGATCGTACTCCACCGCGTTACGCTTGCCGATCTGCGCAATGGCGATCACCGCCTCGCCCCTGGCGCAGACCCCGTATGCGCAGGTGCGCTCGACATAGGTGAGGCCGGACTGGGTCTGCCCGAATTGGAGCGCAAATCGTGTCATAGGCAACGCGCTATAAACTGGAACCATGCAAATGGCGACCTGCCGGATTGAACCGGATGCGCGAGCAGCTTAAGGCCGGGACCCAATGAGTTTCGATCCAATCAACCCGGTGGCGCTAATCGCCAGCGCCGCCACCGGCGTGGGCGCGGCCTGCGCGCGTGAATTGGCGCAACGCGCCGATGGCGGCCTGATCCTGGCCGACGTGGACGAATCCGCGCTCGAAGCCTGCGCCGATTCCCTGGATCGCGCGCCGGAACGGGTCTCGACGCTCGCGTTCAATCCGGCCGATCCGCGCCGCTGGGCCGACGCCGCCGATTTCATCGCCGCCCATTATGGGCGTCTCGACTGGGCGCTGATCGACGCCGGCGCCGCCTTCCCGCGCCACGAGGATTATCTCGAATACACCCGCCGCGGGCTCGAGGCGGTCATGCCCTTGATCGGCGACAACCGCGATGGCGGCGCCGTCGTGCTTATGGCTTCCGCCGCGGCGCTCGCCGAGGAATTGCGCACCGGCGCCGACGGCGGGCTTCTGGATCTGCTTCGCGAAGCGACCCGGCGCGGCGATCGCCGCCAGGTGCGGATCGGCGCGCTGGCCTTCGGCGACCCCCAAGCCACAGCCTGGAGCGAGGCGCCTTTGTTCGAGGAATTAGTCCGCTCTAATGGCGGAATCGCCGACGCTTTCGCGCAGATCGGTCAAATCGCGCCGCCGATCGCGCGCCACCCAGGCGTCACCCTCGCGAACCTCATCCCGATGATGATCTCAGAAGCGTCCGGCGGTGGCGTGCTTGTGGTCGATGGCGGCCATACGCTCTAATCATCGGTCATGAAGAGCTGCGCCATCTCCGCGGGCACGCGCTTGAGCCGACGCGTGGCGACGTCCAGCAGGCACCAATCGGACTTGATCTCGGCGGCGGGCCGGCTCGATTCTGGCGTTGCAATGACAACGAAGCGCGCCCAAGTCGCACCTCGCGGCGCAGCATCGACCCAGGTTCGCCCCTGGGGGACAGCGCCTGGAAGCAGCGGCGCGCGGTAGTCCACTTCGTGGCGCACCACCACCCACACATAATTCGCAAGCATGTCCGCGCTGGCGCGGGCGCGCCAATGCGCTGTGGCCAGAAGTTGCGCCCAGCGCAGATAAACGATGTTGTTGACGTGCCCCAGTTCGTCGATATCGGCGGGATCGATCGCCAAATTTTGGGTGAAGACTTCCGGGCGCATGGCGTACAAAACTACATCAGCGAGGGTGAAATTGAAACCAGCGCCGCCGCTGCAAATACCTCGACCGCCAGCATCCCCGCCGCCACAGCGGCCCGGCATGGTGCGGCCTTCGACAGGCTCAGGCTGACGCGGACGGGCGCCATGCTTACTGAGGATGGCGTCACGCGAAGCGCGAAGCCGCGCCAATCACGCTTCCGCGGCGAATTGCTCCAGGGCGGCGAGCGCCTCCGCCAGCTCAACGCGCAGATGGTCGAGCGCTTCCGCACACGCAGCGTCCGGCGCGCCCTCAACCGCCTCGCAGGCGAGCGCCAGCGTCGCCAGGCCGATGCCGCGCGCCGAGCCTTTCAGCTTGTGCGCCGCAGCGCGCCATTCTGCGTCCGAGGCGATCCCATCGCCCCAGTTCGCCGCTTGGGCGCGAAACAGCTCGACGATCTCAAGCTGCAGCGCGCGATCGTCGCCGGTCATGTGACGAAAATGCGCGCGGTCGAGCACGCCGCTCACAGCGGCGTCCAAGCGCCATGAAATAGCGCAACCAATCCCGCGATTGCAGCGCCTACCGCCAATCGCCACGCGGACTCAGATAGGATAAAGGAATTGCGGCCCTGCACGATTGCGGCGAATGGCACGTTCGAAGTCGCCGCTTCAAACCGCGCCCATGCTTCGGGATTGCGGGCGCGCCCTTTGCGATCGATTGAGCGCGCACCAAACAACGCCATCGCGCCCAGCGCGCCGAACAACATCAGCGCAAAGCGCTCCCCGTTGGCGAGCAGATGCCCGACGCTCCAGAGGCCCACACCCCAAAGGAAAGGATGACGCGTCACGCGAAGCAGGCCCTTGGCGGGCGCCTCCCGCTTCAGGGTCGATTCAAATCCAGCATAGGTAGGACCGGGCGAAAGCACGCCGGCAATTGCAAACGCAACGCCTACAAACGCGATCCCCTCGCCGATCCAGCGGGCGACGTTTCCAGGCGCCCACAAGACGTCGTTCAGCGGATCAAACAGGTCGCGCCGCATCGCGCCATAGGATTGGATCAGCCACGCCAGCAATCCCAATGACGCGACGGAAAATACCGTGCGGTAAGCGCCCTCACCGATGCGCGACACGATACGCCCACGCAATCCTGTGGCCGAAACGCCAATATGAAGCAGCACAAACGCCGCTAGAGCCGCAGTGAAACTATCCATAGGCCGCCGCCTGAGCGATACGCTGTGGTGGGTGTAGCAGGATTCGAACCTGCGACCCGCTGATTAAGAGTCAGCTGCTCTACCAACTGAGCTATACACCCCACGCGACTCGCGCCCGCTGCACATAGGGCGATTGCAGGCGTTCGTCTAGAAGTCGTCGATCAGAACTTGAACCGCAACGCGGCATTGATGCTGTGGCGCTCTATGCGATCGCCAAACTCGCCCTCATAGCTCAGACTGACCGTAGAGAAGCCATTTGTCGCGTCGATACCGAGACCAACGAGCGGCGCGCCTCCCGTATCAACATCATCGCTCAACACAAAATCCGATCCCCCGCCAACGAAGCGGAAGGTGCGGTCGGCGGCCTCTTCCAGGGCGTTGCTACGGTAGCCCGCATAGAGGCGAGGCGCCACAACGCTGCCGCCGACATTGAACCTGCTGCTCAACTCAAGTCCCGCTTCGGCCCATAGCCTTTGGGAAAGGCTCTCGTCGGCTTCGTAATTCAACCCGACGCCGCCGCCTTCTTCAGCGTAACCTTGTTCCTGCAGCGCCACATAGGTCAGGCTCGCCTGCGGCGTCACAATCATCCAATCAGCAAGGCGCAGCGGCGCTGACGCCCGCACAGCGGCATGCCCCTCATACGCCCACCATTTGGCGGTCGAGAGCGTGCTGAAACTGTCGCCGATTTCAACAAACCTCCGCGACTGCATCTGACCGCCGCCCAATCCCGCGACAAGATCGAGGTCGATCGGACCGAGCGCCGTCCCTAGATAGGCGTTGAGCTGCCCGAACGTTGAGGCGACTTCACCGTCGCGCCGCCCTTCATCTTTCGCTTCGGATGTCAGAAAGGAAGCAGACAAACCAAACAGGGCGCCATTGTTCAGCGGCCCGTCGATACCCAACGCGATGCCGAAACCTTGCCCGCCATATTCCTGACCGTTCGTCGTCTCGGGCGTGCGGCTGACACTGTAACCGATCTCTTGGGCCCAGACCGATACCTCGTCGATATCTTGCAGGCGCACCGACGCCAGCCGATTTGAACTGGCCGCTTGCGACTGCTGAATTGCAGTCGCCGCAAGCTCCGTGGAAGCGCTGGCGTAACTCGGCATCAAGTCTTGATAGGCTTCCTCAAACTCGACTTGGCTGTCGATTTCCGCCAATGCCGCGGCAGCTAATGCGTTCGGACGCAGCGCATCAATCAAGGGTGCGAAGGCCGCTGCCTGGTTGGCGGTCAGATTGAGTTGCCCCGGGGTCTTCAATAAATAATCGGCCACCAGGGAATTCGCATCACCTGGATCGATGGCCACTGTAAGGTTGTAAAGGAAGGGCGAGCCCGCTCCGTTGATGGTGCGCTCAACGTTGACGCCGCCAATAAGTCCGCCATTGGCTGTCAATAGTACGTGCGATCCCGACACCGGCAATCCCTGCGGAACGACGGGCGTTACCAGGGCGCCGGGAGCAAACGTGACGCTGCCGCTAGCGACAATCCTGGAAGACTGGCCAACAGTTTCCGACAGCTGCAACGAGAGCACCGAATCTGTTCCGAAACTGGCCGACGTGATGTTTGTCGTACCACCTTGGAGCCCGAGCGTGCCGTCGGTTACGTTGATCGACAATTGGCCATCGGCATCCGTGAGAACACCACCATAGGTCGCGCCGTTGTTGATATTCAGCGCGTCTGCACCAGCGCCGAATGACAGATCGCCATCGATCAGGCCGGCGAACAGGTTCACGACATCCGCCCCCGAACCCAGGCGCACATCTCCGACGATCTGCACAGCAGGACGCGCGTTCACGTCGTTGTCCACAGCGTCATCGTCGGTGAAAGGGGTGTCTCCGACCAGGTTCAGATTGTCGGCGATCTGATTCAGAGTGACAGCGATTGTGGAGGCCGAGGCATCGATGGCCACCGCCGAGCCGGTCACGGGTGGCGCGGGAACGTTGTCGTTAGGGTCGGCGTCCGTCGCTGAAACACTCGCCGTGATCGAGCCGGAATTTGTAATTGTCGCGAGCGTGTTCGACTGGTCGCGCACCGCGTAAGCATTGCCAGCCTCTCCAAACAATTGCGCGACGATCGTGCCGCTATTGTTGAAAGCCGGAACGTTGGCGCCAGACCCGATGAGCACGGCCGTCGCATTTTTTGAGGTTTCCGCGGTAACGCTTGCGACCAGGCGGCGGCGCGAGAGAATGAGCGGCGCGGTGGCGTCAACGCCAATCCGGACCCCATATGCATTGCCTTCGATCGCGCCCGCAATGACATCGCCCGCCAGAGCAATCCCTGCCGACGTCGTGACGGTGGCGCCTGTGCCAGAGCCCGCCACCGAGATCGCCGTAGCATCGAATCCGTCATAAATGCCGAACCCGGACACGGTTCCGCGAACGTAAAGCCCATATGACGACGTGGTTGGGCCCAGCACCAAGTTCGCCGACGGGTCGGCCTGGATCATCAACGCCGGCGCGCTTCCAAACACCGTAATATTTGCGGAGAGATCGTCGTTGGTATCCGCGCCATCATCGAGCACGCCGTCGCCGTCATCGTCGAGGTCGTCTTCGACCCCAACGCCTTCTATCGTTATGCCGCCGGCGACGCTAAAGCGAACATCCACCGCCGATCCGCCTTGCAGAAGGTCATCACCCGCTTCAAGCGTGGAGGTGACCGAAGGACGTACTGTGCTGTGGTAACCAGTCACGTTCCAGCCGCCGTTGATGCGAAGCCTGCCGCCAATAGGGGCGCCAACGATCAAGCCGCTCGAACCTTGTCCCTCGATAGTTATCGCTCCACGCGCCAGGACATCGCCAGACACGCCTCCGCCAGCCCCCCCCAAAATGGAAATGGCCGAAGAATTGTCGCCAGTCACCCTGATGCTGCCGGTGCTGCTGAGATCGCCAGTCAGCGGCGCATCCAAACGGATGCCCCCGGAATTGGCGCCTTCGATAGTGATCGTCCCAGCATTGGTGACGCCGCCGTTGAATGTCGCAACGCCGCCCAAGCGGATGCCATAGCGGTTCGATCCAGTCGCCCAGGCGCCATCAAGGTCGCCGTCATTATCGCCATCGGCGAGCACGTAGGATTCCAGCAGAGAAATAGAGCCCGTGTTCGATACCGCTTGCGGCCCCGCAAAACCGCCTTGCATTAAAATGCCGGTGGTGTTGTTCGCGTCGTTCGACGCAATGAGCCCGGAATTGGTGACGTTGTTGTTCGAGTTGATTGTCACCGCGGCTTGACCAGTCGTGACCGTAATCGATCCCCCGCTGGCTATCGTGACATTGCCGGGCGAAACCCCATCCGGTGCAGACGTCGTGAGCGGGTTGGTCGTCGCTGTTGTGACGTTGACATCGTTTGCTTCGGCATTGCCTGCCGAGACGCCCGCTATGGCCGCGGCGAGACCCGCCAGCTGAACCGTCTTGATACGCATGCCGGCTCCGTCCCCTTCCCTGAGTGGGCAGCGGGCGGCCCCTCAGACCTGCCCGGACGCGCGGGGTCTGACCCCCGACGCACGTCGTTTGGCATGCCGGCTTTGGGAATTTTTGTCCAGTATGCGCCACATCAAGGCGAGGCGCTTGGCGGCGCGACAATGTGGCTAAAATCAGACACAACGCACTGACGCGCGTAGGACGCGAAATGTCGCCCTGGGGAGAACCCGAAAGGGAGTCTCGACCGGCGCTCCCAAGCCTAGCCCAGGTTGCGCGTCAATGGTTTGGCTAGGCTCGCCTGGGGCGCATTGAACGCCTGCAGCAGGGCGTCGACATCATCTGCCGGCACCGCGCGCGAGAAATAGAAGCCCTGGAGTTCGCTTACCCCCACAAGGCGCATCGCCTGCGCTTCCGCCTCCGTCTCCACACCCTCGGCGACGATGTCCATGCCCAGGCCGCGCCCGAGCGTGATCACCGATTGGATGATAGTCATGGAACGGCGACGTTCATCGACGCCGGTGACGAAGGCGCGATCGATCTTGATCTTGTCGAAGCGGAAATCGCAGAGGTAGCGCAGACTGGAGTATCCGGTGCCGAAATCGTCAAGCGCCACCTTGAAGCCAAGGTCGCGGATTTCCGACAGCACTTGCCGATTGCGCTCGCTCGATTCCATCATCACGCCCTCGGTGACTTCGAGGATGATGCGATCGGGGTCGATGTCGTGCTCCTCCAGCAGGCGCGCCAACAGACCGACGAGATCCATGTGACGGAATTGGACCGGCGAAAGGTTGATCGCGACGTCGACCATCGGCCAACGTTTGGCTTCGGCAAAGGCACGCGCGAGAACAAAGGCGCCCAGCGCCGGCATGAGGCCCGCCTCTTCCGCGATCGGCACGAACACGCCCGGCGAGATGTCGCCTCGCACCGGATGGCGCCAGCGCAACAGCGCTTCCAAACCGGTAATGCGATTGTTAGCGCACGAGATCAGCGGCTGGTAATAGAGCGTCAGCTCTTGCCGATTGATGGCGTCGACAAGCTCCATCTCGATCTCGCGGCGCTTCTCGATTTCCGCGGACATATCTGCGGAGAAGAAGATCGACCGATTTCTGCCGCGTTCCTTGGCCCTGTAGAGCGCGATGTCGGCGTTGCGCATTAAGTCTTGCGGCGTGTCGCCATGCTCAGGCGCGCGCGCGAGGCCGATGGACGCCGTCATCCGTAGATTCTGGCCGTACAGGTCGAAATTGTGCTCAAACGCCCGCGCCAGGCGGTCGCCGAGCTGCAGAGCCGATTCCTCGTCGGCGGCGCGGTGGAGGACCGCGAATTCGTCACCGCCGAAGCGCGCCAGGAAATCACCAGGAATCATGATCGCGCGCAGACGCTCGGCGACCGCCGTGATCAGCGCGTCGCCGGCCTGGTGGCCTAACGTGTCGTTGACGTCCTTGAAGCGGTCGACGTCAACATAGGCGACCACCGTGAAGCGGCCATTTCTGGTTTGCACCATGGCGTCGAGCGCTTCCTGCAGACGTTCGACAAAATGGTGCCGGTTTGGCAGCCCCGAAAGCGCGTCGTGCAGAGCCTGATGACGCGATTGCTCCTCTCGGTCAGCGAGTTCGACGGAGGCGCGCTTCAAGCGTCTGATCATCAGCCAGGTCAGCATCCCTGCTCCGAGTACGCCGAGAGCAACCAGCGGCAGAATGAAGAGAAGCAGCGACTGCCCTGGCTTGCGTGGCGTCCAGCTCAGATAACCGATTGGCGTTCCGTCGTCAGCGAGCAGCGGCGTCGACACCGCGCCATTGGCCGCCGCATTGTCTGCTGTGAGCGTGAGGTCTGGCATCAGCAGCGTGCGCCCCACCGCGGCCATGAAATCCTCGTCCATACGCAGGACCGAGACCATCAGGTGAGGCTCGCCTTTCAGCACGGAAGCGTCCACGCTCGGCACGATCGCCATCGCGCTAACCACGGCGGGCGCTCCATCGACCCGCAGGATGTGGCCGGACCATCCCGCGTTGCTTGCGCCCAACAGATTTGAGTAACGTTGCTGGTCGGCGGTAAAGGCGCCGTCCCGCACTCTAAGCCCGGAACCCGCACCGCGGGCGGCGCGCACTACCTGTTCGAGAACATGACTACGGCGGCTGTAGGCCGCGGCTGGGTTACGCTGCAACTCGCCGCCAAGAGTGGCGTAGATCGGCTTGTCGTTGCTATCGACAAGGTAAATCTCGTCGTGGCCGTAGGTTTCGTAAAAATAGAACCCGATATTGGCGCCCACCCACTCCAGATCGAGCGGTCGGCGTTGAGCGTTGACCACAGCGTCGTCCCACCAGGCGATCGCCTTCTCCTCGTTAAGGACCCGGCTCACCGCCTGATCGAGCGCGTTTTCAACCAATTGATGCTCGCGCTTCACCGCGCCACGGTTGGCCGACCACCCCGCATAGGCGACGATAACCAGAAGCAAACTCGCGAACAGCACGAGGGCGCCGCCGATCATGGCGGTCAGCCTGCTGAGATCATTCTTATAATGAACCGTCTTTTCGCTTGAAGAGCTCATAGCTTAAACCAAGCTTAAATGAAAATTACAAACGCATCGGCGACAATAAACCACACAATCCGAACATAATGTTACGAGGAGCAAATATTCGTTCCTCAAATACAGTACTAATTCTGGATTAAGCATACTCTCGCTCGCCGCTGCGTTGAGGCGACAATCTGCAATTAATCTTCGTAAATGCGCATTTAGGCTTGAAATTTTGCCATTTACGCCTTATTAGGGAATTTGCACGCACCGGCTCGCCCTAAGAGGCGCATGTATTCGGGGGGCGAGCTGCAAGTATAGTTAACGGAGCTGGGTGACCCATGAAGCGGTACGCCGTGAAGACACGCGCCGATAGTCCCGCGCTAAAGCGCGCCGCTGTCGCAATTGAGCAATCCGCCTGGAACGCGTTGGGGTACCTCAATTTCACAAGAGCCCATTTCCAGCACTATGATGAATTGCTGGAACGCTACGCCGACTTCCAAATCTGCATCGTCGACGAAGCAACCGGCTATCCGGTTGCGATCGGCTGCTGCATGCCTTTCTTCTGCGCCGACCCTGAAAATCTTCCGGCGGAAGGCTGGGATTGGATCGTCGATTCCGCCCACCGCGCCGAAGTTGCGCCAAACATGCTCGGCGGCCTGGGAATTTCGGTGCCCCAGGTACACCGCTCCAAGGGTCTGGCGCGGGTCGTCATTCAGGCCATGCGCGACCTAGCTCAGCAATGCGGATTCGAGGGCGTGCTGATCCCCGTGCGCCCGACCGCGAAATCCCGGCACCCGGATGTTTCGATGGCGGAGTATGTCGGTTGGACCGACGATCGCGGCCGCGCCTATGATCCATGGCTACGGAGCCACCTTGCGTCCGGCGGCCGCATCGTCGGGGAGGCCGCCCGTTCGATGGTGGTGGAAGAGCCCATCGCTTTCTGGGAGACCTGGGCGGGCCGAAATTTTGAACACTCGGGCGACTATGTGGTCGAGGGCGCGCTTAACCCTGTGTCCATTGATGTTGCGCGCGGTGTTGGCCGCTACGTCGAGCCGAACGTGTGGTTCGCCTACGCAGCCTGACGTCAGCGGCGTTCCTCCACCGGGTAATAAACCTCGGTGCGCTCTACAGTCTCGCCGCCCGTTGGGCTCGCCGTGCGGGAGCGAACCACTTCCCAGGGAATGACCCCCTCGGGCTGCTCATCGCAACTCGGCGCGTGCCCGGGGCGCGCGTAGGGCAGCTCGCGATGCGCGAGAAGATAAGCGCAGGCGCGGAGATAAGTCTGACCGAGCTGCGAGCGCGGCCCCACGTGCACAAACCGGATCACCGAACCGCCCGGCGTCTCCCCGGGACGCACGCCGCCTGAAAAGCGGCTGGGCTCTGGACCTGAATAGGGATAGCCGACAATCCAAGAGCGGTGCCGGCTAGCCACTTGCGCCGGCGGGAAGATCCGCACCACGGCGCCATCGGGCGAGAGATTGCTTTCCGCGAAGTACGCGTTCAAACGCGAAAGCCCGTCACTCTCAGCAGCATCGCGCTCGGCTACAGTTTGTTCGGCGGTGACATCCACAAACAGGATCGGCTGGGCCGCAATTTGTTCGCGGCTAAGCTCCATGCCTTCGAAATCAACGTCCGGCAATTGCTCAGCCAGCGTCTGCAGGCGCGCCAGGCCGTTGTCCAATTCCCGCTCGACCGCGCCGCGCAGCACGACGTTGACGAAATAGCGGCAGAGCACGTTGGTGACGCCGGAAGGGCATTCAGCGGTGACTGACCAAGCGACCGCGGTTGAATTTCCCTCTGCCCGCTCCAGCTTCATGTTGGAGTGCAGGCTAGCGCGATCGCGCAGCACGATATCGCTTTCGATGGCTTCGTTTTCAGTCGATTCCTGGATAGTCATCCGTCCGGAGCCGACACGTCGGGATTTGCTGGCCCAGCGCATTTCCTGGCCGCGGCCCGGCCCGTCTCCTGTGAAACTGTAATCGGCGTCGGGATCCATCGCGTAGAAGGGCGACCATTCCTTCGCCACGCGAAGATCGTTGGCGAGCGCAAAGATTATGGCGCGGGGGCGATCGATCGCGGCGCTGCGGGTAACCGAAAGCGAGTTCGACAAGAAAAACTGGCCGACGAGAAAGAGCACGGCGGCCAAAGCCGCCAACCCCGCCAAAAGCCACAGAAACCACCGCATTCAGGCATCCCCCTCCGCGGGCCAACAAGCTCCAGGGCGTATCACCAGCGCCATTGCTGCGCCATGCGCGACCTTACGGGCTTGCATTGTTCGCGATCTGCTCGCGTCAGGAGCGAGCAATCCAAGCCGACCGGGCGCCCGCCTCGAGCCTGTTCCGATCCGATGGGATCGGATCGGGGCTCTAGATTCTTGTTTGGTCGCATTTTCTTGCGCCGAACCGGCATCCATTTCGCCGGAAAATGCTCTAGCACGGCCGCCTACGCCCGGTCAGCATCGCGTCGCAGTGCGTCCCACACCTCAAATTCATAGGCGATGCAGCGCTCCATCATTTCGCGCCACACCGGCTCGGCGATCGCCCAGGACAGGCCCTGGCGTTGGGCCTCGGCCTTGACCTTCCCCAGCACGTCGCGAATTCTGGCTTCGTCGCGAACCGTGTCGCGGCTCTTCTTGATGCGCGCGGCGGCGTCCATGTAACCCTGGCGACGCGCAATCAACGCCACCAGCAGACGGTCTATCTCATCGACGCCAGCGCGCACGTCCTTCATGTCGCTGCAGGCCTGTGGGTCAGGCGCGGCGAAGCGCGGCGGGGGTGGGTATGAAACAAGCTGATCCATGCCCTAAACCTGGGACCCGTCAGTCACCGCGTCCAGGGGGCGTGGGGACGCAGGTCGCACCTCGCAGACGCTTAGCCTTGCGGCTCTTCCGGGCTGCTGCTTCGGTGACACAAAGCGCAAGCGGCATCCTTGTTGGCCTTTCAGCCGGAAAAAACCTGACGCCCCAATTGGAGGGCGGGGACGCGTTCGACCGCGCCGCAAAAATGTGCGCCGTTGTTTCGGCGCTTATGACGCGAACGAACGCGTCCCCGTGGTCGAGTGCTTCAGCGCCGTCGCCGGAGGTGTTTCACTCCGGTAGGCGGCTCGGCCGAAGGCGTGCGGGTCGTTGTGTTCGGCAACGATCCCCGGTGCGTCCTCCCGCGGTTATCGCGCTCCGCAGGCTTCTTGAGACTTGCGTCCCTTCACGCTCACCACCTCGCCATGCGCATCGGCTCGAACAGGGTACCGACTGCCCTCCATGCGAAGGCGATGGTGGGAGTTTAAGCCCGCTCTCGGGGGGTGTGGGTAGATTTTTGTACAAGCCTTGATTTTCAAGGCCGGGAGGGGTGTGAAATGTGGGATAGAGGGGGGCGGTCGAGGCGCAGCCTTCAGGGCGCGCTCCGATAGGCGCGCAGCCCGACATAGCAATAATCGACCGCGCAACGCGTGAGCCACACCCGCACAGTGTAACGGCTGCTTTGCTGCGGCTCGATGCTGACGGCAGGCCAGATCGTCTGACTTGTATCGCGCTGTGCTGGGCGCCCCTGAGCGTCCAGGACCTCAATGTCAACATCGTCGCAATTGGAATCGCATGCGACCTGAAACACATATTGCCGGCCAGCTTCAAGCACATAGGGTTCGCGATGGCCATGCTCGCCGGCGCCCAACAGAGATATGACGTCATCGCCCCAGGGCTGCAGCCGCCACGCTTGGAAAGCCTCGCTGGCGCGATCGAGTTCGCGGGAAATGATCCGCGGGCCAGAAGGCATGCCGCGGCGGGCGGAAGCGACCTCTACGACCTCGCCGCGAGCATCGGGCAAGACCGCATCCTCGCCGCCGAGTAATTCAGTCTCCTGGGCAAGCGCAGGGGCGGGCGCCTGCACAAAGAGCGCGAATGCGCCTAATATTGCGAGGATAATCCTGTGCATGATCTCCCCCACACACACTGAACACGTTGCTAACATCGCCAGCGCGCCGATCAAGCCGCCGGCGCAGCTTCAAAAACGGATATGACGCCCACGACACAATGAGCAGCGCCGACAAACCCACCCTGCCCCCGCTCGGCGACCTGCCCGGTGAGAACGCGCCCGCCCAGATCCTGAAAGGCGTCGAGGCTTTGCGCGACGCCTGGACGCGTCTGCCCACGCGGCCAGGCGTTTATCGTATGCTGGGCGCTGACGGCGAGGTACTCTATGTCGGCAAGGCCAAGAACCTGAAAAACCGGGTCGGCCACTACGCACAAGGGCGCGGCCACTCGAATGCAATCTATCGGATGATCCAGCAAACAATCGCGCTGGAAGTGATCGTCACCGAGACCGAAACCGAAGCGCTGCTGCTGGAAACCAATCTGATCAAGCGCCTCAAGCCGCGTTTCAACGTGCTGATGCGCGACGACAAGAGTTTCCCCTATATCGCTATCCGCACCGATCACGAGACGCCGGCCTTGCAGAAGCACCGCGGCGCCAAGAGCTTCAAAGGCAAGTTCTACGGCCCCTTCGCCAGCGCTGGCGCCGTCAACCGCACGCTCAATACGCTGCAGAAAGCGTTTCTGCTGCGCTCGTGCACGGACGCTACATTTTCGGCGAGGACCCGCCCCTGCATGCTGCACCAGATAAAGCGCTGCGCGGCGCCGTGCGTAGGGCTGGTGGGCGAGGAAGAATATGCTGGGCTGGTTCGAGACGCCCAGGATTTTCTGGAGGGGCGAAGCGTCGACCTGCAGGATCGCCTGGCCAAGGAAATGCGCGCCGCTTCCGATGCGCTCGAGTTCGAAAGCGCTGCGCGCCTACGCAATCGCATTCGCGCACTCGCCTCAGTGCGCGCCGCGCAAGGGATCAATCCCACCACGTTCGACGAAGCCGACGTGTTCGCGCTGCACCAGGAGGGCGGGCAATCCTGCGTGCAGGTGTTCTTCTTCCGCGCCGGCCAGAACTGGGGCAACCGCGCCTATTTCCCGCGCCATACTTCCGAAGAAACCGCGCCCGACATTCTCGCGGCCTTTATCGCTCAGTTTTATGAGGATCGCGAGCCGCCGAAGCTGATCCTTGCGAGCGCCGATCCGTCCGATCGCGAATTGCTGGAAGAGGCCTTGTCGCTCAAACTCGACAGCCGAGTGGAAATACGCGAACCGCAACGCGGCGAGAAAAAAGACATTCTCGACGCGGCCCTGCTGAATGCGCGCGAAGCGCTTGGGCGGCGCATGGCCGAGACCGGCAGCGTCGCCAAGCTGCTCGACGGCGTCGCCGAGACCTTCGGCTTAAGCGAGCGCCCGGAACGCATCGAGGTGTACGATAATTCCCACATCCAAGGGACCAATGCGCTGGGGGCCATGATCGTCGCCGGACCAGACGGCTTCGTGAAGAACCAATACCGCAAATTCAATATGGAGCGAGCCAAATTCCAAGGCGACGATTTCGCCATGATGAAAGCGATGATCGCGCGGCGGTTCGCTCGGATGTTGGCGGAGGGGGGCGGCGTCCATCGGGGGGACGCCGTAGAGAGGGGGGGGATAGATTTCTCCAAAGAACGCGATGCCGATCCTCCAGAGACAAAATTTGCCGCCATTCCCGACCTCGTCCTGATTGACGGCGGCGACGGCCAACTGAACGCCGCACTCGAGGCGTTGGACGAATTGGGACTCAAGGGCAAAATTGTCATCGTCGGCATCGCCAAGGGCGTCGACCGCGACGCGGGCCGCGAACGCTTCTTCATGCCTGGGCGCGCGCCCTTCAGGCTCGATGAGAAGAGCCCGGTGCTTTATTATCTGCAACGCTTGCGCGACGAAGCCCACCGCTTCGCCATCGGCGCCCATCGCGGCAAGCGCAAAGCCGAAGCCGTGAAGAATCCGCTCGACGAAATCGACGGCATCGGTCCCGCGCGCAAACGCGCGCTGCTGGATCGCTTCGGCTCTGCGCGAGGGGTATCGCGCGCGGCGTTGTCTGAGCTAGAAGCGGTCGAAGGCGTGAACACGGAATTGGCGAAGCGCATCTATGATTTTTTCCATGATAAGAAGTGAGCATGATGGACGATTTTGTCGCCCCGTTCTCGCTCGATGCAGCGCCAGTGCGTGGACGCGTGGCGCGGCTTGGAGCTAGTGCGCTCAATACAATTCTGCGCCGCCACGTTTACCCACGGCCGGTGGCCATGTTGTTGGGCGAGGCGTTGTGCCTGGCGGCGCTTATTGGTTCGCTGCTGAAGGCCGATGGGCGCCTGATCGTGCAGACGCAGAGTGTTGGGCCGGTGGGTTTGCTGGTGGCCGAGTATGATGCCGGCAATTTGCGCGGCTATGCGCGGGTTGCGGACGGCGCCGCGGGTTCGCTTGTTTCCCACGGCCGCATGGCGCTCGCTGAACTACTCGGCGCTGGCAATCTTGCAATCACCCTCGACCAAGGCGATGGACGGCCCACCTATCAAGGCGTCACCGCGCTGGAAGGAGAGACGCTGGCGCATTGCGCGCAGTCGTTTTTTCGCGCCAGCGAACAGACCGACACGGCAATTTGCCTCGCCGTGGGAGAGGCGCTCGGCGGCGACGCTCCCGCGCAATGGCGCGGCGGGGGCATGTTGATGCAACGTGTCGCTGGCGACCAAGCGCGCGGCGACACAAGCGAGGATTGGCTGCGCGCCTCTCACCTGTTTGCCACCGTGCGCGACGAGGAATTGATCGACCCCGACCTGGCGGCCGATCGGCTGCTGTACCGGCTTTTCCATCAGGAAGGCGTACGCATGGGCGAGCCGGCGGCGCTGCGGGATCAATGTAGTTGTAGCGAGCAGCGGCTCGCGGCGGTGATGCATTCGTTCCCGGCGACTGAGATTGAGAGCCTCGTTGAGCCCGACGGCACTCTGCACGCGCGCTGCCAATTCTGCGCGCGCGACTACAAAATCAAGGCCGTTGGCGTTGGGGCGGCCTAGAGCTGCTGGTGAAATCGGAACCGGGCCGCCGCAGGCCCCGCGCTTCGACAGGCTCAGCGTGACGCCATTCTTCAGGACGCCGTACTTCGTCAGCCTGAGCCCGTCGAAGGCCTCCACCAGCTTCTGCTATGCGTTCAGCGCGTAACCTGCGCTGCGCACGGTGCGAATTGGGTCGTCGCTATCATCGATCATCAGAGCCTTGCGCAGGCGCCCGATGTGCACATCAACGGTGCGTGTTTCCACGTAAATATCCGAGCCCCACACCGCGTCGAGCAATTGCTCGCGGCTGAACACGCGCCCAGGGTGCTGCATCAGATGATCGAGAATACGGAACTCGGTCGGCCCGAGGTGAATTTCGCGCCCGGAACGCTGCACCCGATGCGCCGCACGGTCGACGACAATATCGCCGCACAATAGCTTGTCCTCGGCCAAGCCGGGGCGAATGCGGCGCATCACCGCGCGTAGGCGCGCCAACAACTCGCTCATCGAGAACGGCTTGGTGATGTAATCGTCAGCGCCCATGTCGAGGCCGCGCACGCGATCGTTCTCCTCGCTGCGTGCGGTGAGCATGACGATCGGCGTATTTCGGGTTTCCTTGCGGGCGCGCAACTGGCGGCAAACCTCAATGCCGGCAGCCTTGGGAAGCATCCAGTCCAGAATAACGAGGTCAGGGGCGCTTTCCGCCGCCAAGAGCAGCGCTTCTTCACCGTCGCGCGCGCTGCTCACGCGATAACCCTCGCGTTCGAGATTGTACTTCAACAGCTCCGCAAGCGCGGCTTCGTCCTCCGCCACCAGCACATGGGGGATCTTAGCCATCGCGCGGCCCTAGTCCCCCGCCTCACCGTCGGCGCGGGGGCGCTGCGTCACAAGTTCCTCTCCGGTGACGAGGAAGTGAATGTTCTCGGCGATGTTGGTGCTGTGATCGCCGATGCGTTCGAGGTTCTTGGCGATGAACAACAAGTGAGCGCCGGCGCTGATCATACGCGGATCCTCGAACATGTAGGTCAGCAATTCACGGAACAGGCTGTTATAGTGCGCGTCGATATTGTCGTCGGAATTCCAAACGCTGATGGCTGCCCGCACGTCCTTGTTGGCGTAGGCGTCAAGCACCTGCTTCAGATGCGCGGCGGCGATCTTGCCCATGCGCTCGACGCTGCGCGTGAGTTGGATGGGTTCAGACTGGTTGAGGATAAGCGAGCGTTTGGCGATGTTCTTGGCGAGGTCGCCGACGCGCTCTAGCTCGCCCGCGATCCGCCAGGCGGTGAGCACGGCGCGGAGATCGTTGGCCAGCGGCTGGCGCAGCGCAAACAATTTGATCGCCTGACGCTCGACTTCGCGTTGGGCGGCGTCGATCTTCGCATCGCGCTGGATGACCTGCTGCGCCACATCGCTGTCGCGGCGCGCCACCGCAGCGATCGCATCGTTCACCGCAGCCTCCGCCAAACCGCCCATGCGGGCGACTTCTTGCGCCACCGCCTCTAATTGTTCGGTGAACGCCGTAACCGTGTGATCTGCCATTGCGATCTCGCGTCAGCCGAATCGGCCAGTAACATAATCCTGAGTGCGAGTGTCACGCGGATTCGTGAAAATTTCCTCCGTAGCCCCGGTTTCGACCAGCTTCCCAAGATGGAAGAAGGCAGTTTTCTGCGAAACGCGCGCCGCCTGGGCCATGGAATGGGTCACGATGATAATGCAGTAATTCGCACGCAATTCGTCGATCAGTTCCTCGATCTTCGCAGTCGCGATCGGGTCGAGCGCCGAGCACGGTTCGTCCATCAGAATGATCTCGGGATCGACCGCCACCGTCCGGGCGATCACCAAGCGCTGTTGCTGACCTCCCGACAGGCCGACGCCGGGCTGCGTGAGCCGATCCTTCACTTCGTCCCAGAGGCCGGCGCGGCGCAGCGATTTTTCGACGATCGCGTCCATGGCCGCCTTGCCCTTGGCCAAGCCGTGGATGCGCGGACCGTAGGCGACATTATCGTAAATCGATTTGGGAAACGGATTGGGCTTCTGAAACACCATGCCGACGCGGCTGCGCAGCACAACCGGATCGACATTGCGGGCGTGAATGTCTTTGCCCTGTACATGCAAGGCCCCGGTCACCCGGCAGCCGTCGATTTCATCGTTCATCCGATTGATGCAGCGCAGGAAAGTGGATTTCCCGCAGCCCGATGGGCCGATGAGAGCGGTGACCGCGCGGTCAGGGATGTCGAGCGAAACATCGAACAGCGCTTGCTTGGCGCCGTAGTAAACGCAAACATCGCGCGCAACGACTTTTGAGGGCGCCCCGGTCAACGTGCCGGCATGAACTCGAACAGTGGGCGCGGTCATGACCGGCGGCGGCGCCCGTTCGGCGCCGACAGCTGAAAACTCCATGCTCTACCCCTGCTCCGGATCGAAGCCTGCACGCCATCGACCGCACCGGCGTCCAGGTCCTTAGGGAGTTTTCGTGACACTGGTGTGAACCTCGTCGGGGGCCGATTCGATATAGACCGCAAACGCGGAGCCTAACCCTGGCTGGCTCTCGACCAGAAAACCGCCGCGGTGTCGATTGATGATGTGCTTGACGATGGCCAGACCGAGGCCGGTGCCCCCCCGTTCGTCGCCCAATTCACGTTCGACGCGAAAAAATCGTTCCCCAAGGCGCGGCAAAAAGCGCCGGGCTATGCCGGGCCCGCGATCTTCGACGCGAACATAGGTGTAGGCGCTTCCGGCCGGCGCGGCGGGGGTGAGCAGTGCTATGCGCCCAGCCTCCTCCCAGCGCCGCCCTGCCTGCGCGGCGGCGTCGTCGCGCTCGCCCGCGGCCGCCAGCTCTATCGTAACGACATCGCCCGACTTGGAATATTTCACCGCGTTGTCGATCAAATTCTGAATAATCTGGGCCAGCTGAAACCGCTCGCCAACGACATACGCAGGAGACGACGGCGCGATCAGTTTCAGGGCCACGCCGCGTTCCGCTGCGACCGCCGTCATCGAGTCGACTACCTCGCGCGCCACACCGGCGAGATCGGCGCGGTCCGAAGGCGGCACGTGCTCGTCCAGTTCGATGCGCGAAAGCGAAAGCAGGTCGTCGATCAGGCGGCGCATGCGCTCGGCCTGCACCTGCATCATTCCCAAGAACCGATCGCGCTCCTTCACGTCGTCACGAGCTGGCCCTGCGATGGTCTCGATCAACAAGGTTAACGAAGCCAGCGGCGTTCGTAGTTCATGACTGGCGTTGGCGAGAAAATCCGCACGCATGCGCTCGGTTGAGACGCGCGCGGATTCGTCGTGAAATACGAGCATTGCCGCATGTTTTCCACCCCATTTGACCGGCGCGACATAGCAGCGCGTGAAGCGGTTGGCGTCGGTCGGGGTGGCGTATTCTACTGCTCGCGTCGCGCCCTCAGTCACCGCAGATTGCGCAGCCTCGAGCAAGTCGGGGTGGCGCAGTATGCTGGTCAAATACTGGCCGCGCGCCTCAAAGCGCATTTGCTTGCGTGCGGCCGCGTTCGATCCCACGATACGGTTGGCGTGGTCGATCAACAGTGCAGGGTCTGGCAGCGCTTCAAGCAACGGCGCGAACTCAGCCAGACTGACGAATTCGGTCCGCGCTTCAGCGCTCGGAGAGAAATCGCGGCGGCGGATTTCCGACCATGCCCACAGGCAAGCGCCAGCTGCAGCGGCCATGAGTGTCGCAACGGACGCGTTGGCCAACAGAGCCGCCAGCGCGCAAGCGGCCGCCACCAAACCTGCCGCCCAGGCCGTGCCGGGAATGCTCTCTAGTCGCAAAGTCTTCACGGACGAAGGAGAAGCATTGTTGAGCCCAATAATCTACTCATCTGAGGAACCCTCGGCGCGCCAGCGCAGCCATTTGCATCCACCGCTCGGCATGGCGGCATCTCTGCTGGCGTAGGGCAAGCCAAATTTGGCTAAAATTATCGAAAATCGATGCCTATTTATTGACTTTCGAGAGAACGGCGACTACATCCGCGCCGAGGGGAACAAATGAGACAGGGCTTGCGCCTTTGGATTGGATTGGGTCTGGCCGCGGCCTCCGGGGCCTGCGCTGGGAGGCATTTGCCGCCAGAGCCTGATTCCTATGTCGCCGCCGACGCCCTCGGGGCCGAACGCGCGGCCGAGCTGGCGGCTTCGCCGGCTGCGACCTGGCTGGATGATCTCAATTCCACGGAAATGTCGACGCTCGCGCGTGAGGCTCTAGCGGGCAGCCCCGACCTCCAGGTGATTGAAGCGCGTTACCGCGCGGCGCGATGGCGCGCCCGCGGTGCGTTTGGCCAATCCTGGCTGCCGCGGCTGAGCATCGGCGCCGATGGGACACGCACGGAAACGCCCGACACAGCCGATATCGATCCCAACAATGACAGGCTGCGCACCGAAATCATGGCGTCGAGCGTGATCGCGAGTTGGGAAGTCGACCTGTGGGGCCGCCTTGGCGCACGCGTGCTGGCGGCAGACCTCGATGCGGACGCGGCTGAGGACGATCTGAACGGCGCGCGCCTTTCCATCGCCGGGCGCGCCGCGCAAGCCTGGGTAGACCTGATCGAGGCGCAGCAATTGTTGGCCCTCGCGCGCGAAGATCTGCAGACACGCGAGCGCGCGCTCGAATTGACCCAACGCCGCTATGATGTCGGGATCATCACCTCCCTTTCGCTGCGCACGGCGCGCAGCCAGGTCGCGTCGGCCCGCGGCCTCGATGCACAGGCCGCCGACCAGGTGCTGATCGCCTCTCGCCGCTTGCAGGAAGTGATGGGCCGATATCCCGATGGGACTTTGCGCGCCGAAGGCGACCTCCCTGCCCTCGCTTTGCTGGCTGCGGCTGGCGCGCCGGCCGATCTGCTCGAACGCCGTCCAGACGTGCTCGCATCTGAAAATCGCATGCGCGCCGCGGGTTTCCGTATCCATGAGGCGCGCGCGGCGATGTTGCCGCGGCTGACGCTGACGGGATCTGCCGGAAACACCGGCCAGGGCCTCACCGACATCGACGATTCGACCAACATGATCTCCAACCTCGTCGCCGGCATCACCATGCCGATCTTCCAAGGCGGCGCACTGTTGGCGGAATCGCGCGCCAGCGTCGCCGACCGCCGCGCGGCTGCGGCCGATTACGTCTCCACTTCGATCGCCGCATGGCGCGAAGTGGAGGCCGCAATCAGCGCCGATCAAAGCTTGGAAGTGCGCGAGCGTGAGTTCGCCACCGCCGCCACGGAAGCACGCGCAGCGCAAGATCTCGCCGAGCGCGAATACGCCCGCGGCGTGGCCACCCTGTTCGAACTCATCGACGCCTACACCCGCCGGATCGACGCCGAACGCGGCCTGATCACTGCGCGCGCCGCGCGCGTTTCCAACCGCATCACTTATCACGTCGCCCTCGGCGGCGGCGCCAAATCTGGCGGCGTCGACGAGACCAGAGGACGCGCTCGATGAACAAGATGGATCTCAACATGCCCGCCGAAGCTGATTCTGACGAAGAAAAACCCCGCAACGCGTTCTGGGCGATGATCCGGCGCACGGCGGTGTTCGCCGCACCCATTGTGGTGCTCGGCGGCGGGATTCTTCTATTCATCGTCCTCGCCGCAACCGCGCCAAAGCCCAAGGAGAAAGACGAGGCTCCGCATCCGCCCGCCGTCCAATTCGCGGTTGCGCACGCGCGCCCCACTACAATCTCCATCGAAGTCCAAGGCGAGACGCGTCCGCGCAGCGAGGCCTCGCTCGCCTCGCAGGTGGCGGGCCGGCTGGTGTGGACCAGCCCCAAGTTCCAAGAAGGCGGCGCTTTCGCCGAGGGCGAAACGCTCGCGCGCATCGACGACGCCGATTATCAGCTCGCCGTGATCCGGGCGCGCGCGCAAGTAGCGCAAGCTGAAGAAGGGCTGACGCGCGAACAAGCCGAAGGCGAGTTGGCGCGCCAGGATTGGGCAGCGCTCGGCCGCGGCGATCCGCCCCCGCTTGCAGTACGCGCGCCGCAATTGGCGCAGGCGCAGGCGGCCCTGGCCGCGGCGCAAGCCTCGTTGCGTTCGGCGGAACTCGATCTCTCGCGCACCAATATTCGCGCCCCCTTTGCAGGGCGAGTGCGCGAACGCCGCGCCAGCATCGGCGATAATGTGAGCCCAAGCACGCCGGTGGCGGTGATGTTTGCGACCGCCAATATGGAAATCCGTGTGCCGCTGACCGATGCCGATCTTGCCTCCATGCGCATTCCGGTGGGTTTCGCCGCCACCGGCGCCAATCCCGGCCCAGTCGCCCATGTCTCAACCGCAACGGGCGGGCGCACGCAAACCTGGGAAGGACGTCTCGTGCGCGTGGACGCCTCAGTCGATGCGCGCACCAGATTGGTGTACGGCATTGTCGAAGTGCGCGATCCGTTCAATCCGCGTAACGGCGCCCCGCTTGCGCCAGGCATGTTCGTGACCGCGCGTCTTGAGGGCTCGAGCCGCGAATCCATGGTTGCCGCCCCGCGCAGCGCGCTCAAGCGCAACGAGTTCGTCTATGTGGTCAAACCCGACAACACCATCGACGTGCGCCAGGTCCGCGCCGCGCAAACGACCGCCGACGAAGTGATGTTCCGTGAAGGCGTCGCGGACGGCGAGCGGGTCGTCGTTTCGGTGTTGACTTCGCCGCGCCAAGGCATGGCGGTGACGCCGATCGATCGCGCTGGAGGCAGTGAACAGCCAGCTGCGGACATACGCCGGTAAGAGAAGCGAGCCTCCCCGGTGGCGAGGCAAGGAGAGTTTCGATGCTGAAAGGCCTAGTCGCCTGGTGGGGACGCAACCCCGTCGCCGGCAATCTGCTGATGCTAATCTGCGTCGTCGCGGGGATATTCTCCTTCAACAAGATGGAGAAGGAGTTCTTTCCCTCTGGCAGCGGCGATGCGGTGTTCGTGACGGCGATTTGGCCGGGCGCCAGCCCCGAGGACGTTGAAAGTCAGGTTATTATCCGCATCGAGGAGGCCACGTCCGACCTCGACAATGTCGATTGGGTGCGCTCGCGCTCAAGCGAAGGATCTGGCTGGGTCCGCATTATCGCGAACCCAAATACCGACCTAAACACGCTGACCGAAGAGGTGCGCTCGCGCGTCGCTTCGATCAGCGGGCTGCCCGCGGGCATGGACCCGATCCAGGTCTCGGCTGAATACAATCGTGATTTCACCTTCATCCTGGCAGTCCACGGCGAAGCAGACGAACGCACTTTGCGCAACACTGCGGAGCGCTTGCGAGACCGATTGTCGCTGCACGCCAACACCCAACTTGGCGGCGTCCGCGCACCCGAAGTCTCCGTCGAAGTGTCCGAAGCCTCCCTGCAGGCCTGGAACCTTACATTCGACGAGGTCGCGCGCGCTATCCGCGCCAATTCGCTCAACGCCGGCGCGGGTGCAGTGCGCACCGCCGACGGCAGTTTTCAGCTGCAGGCCCGCAATTTGGCCGACACCGAACTGGATTTCGAGAACATCGTTATCCGTCAGACGCCGGACGGCGGCGCCGTACGGCTGGGCGACGTCGCCAAGGTCGTCGACGGTTTTCAAGACGTAAACCTAGACTCGCGCATGGACGGAGACCGCGCCGCCATGCTGTTCGTACAGAACGACGACAGCTTCAACATCTGGGAAACCAGCAAAGCGGTGCAGGAGGAGCTGACCAAGTTCCGCGAGCAATTGCCGCAAGGCGTTGAACTCACCGTCGTGTTCGACCGCAACGAGGACTATAACGCTCTGCTCGGCATTCTGTTCCAGAACGCGCTGCAGGGCTTTTTCCTCATCTTCCTGCTGCTGCTGCTGACCTTGCACCCGAAGGTGGCGTTCTGGGCGACGCTTGGGGTGATGACGGCCTTCGCCGGGTCGTTCTTCATCCTGCCCTATGTCGATGTGTCTCTCAACTTCATGACCGTATTCGGGTTCCTGTTGGTGCTCGGGATCATGGTCGACGACGCGATCATCGTCGGCGAGGCTGTCTACGAGCGCGCCGAACGAGGTTATTCTGGCGCGGACGCTTCCATTCTCGCGACACAGATGGTGCTGAAACCGCTGGTGGCGTCGGTGTTCGTCACCATGATCGCGTTCAGTCCGATGATGCTTTTGTCCGGTTCGGCGCAACAATACACCAAAGCGATTTCTATCGTGGTCATGTCCACTCTGGTGTTTTCGCTCATCGAAAGCTTGATCATTCTCCCGGCGCACTTGGCGCACGTGAAGAAGCCCGATCCGCAAGGTAACAGCATCGGCGCTCGCTTGATGCGCCTTCAGCAGCGGTGCGCTCACTCGGTCATCTGGGTGGCGCAGAATGTACATGGCCCGCTGGTCCGCCGCGCGGTGCGCTTTCGCTATCTGACCTGGGCGACCTTTCTGGCGATCATGATCCTCGCAGTAGGGCTTATCGCCAGCGGACGGGTAAAGTGGGCGTTCGAGCCGGACATCGAGGGCGACTTCATGTTCGTCAACATTTCGCTGCCGCAGACGACGCCTTTCTCGCGCATGCAACAGGTGGCCGACCAGCTCGACGCCGCGCGCCGCGGTCTTGAGAGCGAAACCGGAGAGTTCGCCGTCGAGGACCCGAATACCGGCCAGATGTCGCGCGGCGTGGTGCGGTCTTGGAGCCAGTTCGTCGACGAGACCTCGATCCAAGCTTATGTCGGTTTCACGCCACCCGAGACGCGTCCGCGGATGCGATCCAAGGCAATCACGCGACGGCTGGAAGAACTTATGGGCGAGGTGCCTGACGCTGACCAAGTCAGCTTTTCGCTGAACGGCGAAGGCGCACCGTCCATCGAATTGGCGCTGATGGGCGAGAACAAAAGCGACCTCGAAGCTGCAGTGGAAGAACTGAAGTCGCGCCTCATGGTTTTTGACGCGGTCACCAGTGTGCGCGACAGCCAGGACGCCGCGATCGAGGAGCTGCGCTTCGAACTCCTGCCGGGCGCGGAGCAATTGGGCCTGTCGCTGAGCGACGTCGCTCGACAAGTGCGCCAGGCTTATTTCGGCGAGGAAGTGCAGCGCTTACCGCGCGAAGGCGACGATGTGCGGGTTTATGTTCGCTACCCGCGCGACGATCGGCGCACGCTTGAGAGCCTTGGCTCGTTCCGTTTGCGCACGAGCGATGGTCGCGAGGTTCCACTCGCGTCTGTAGCGACCTGGGAGTTCGCCCCTGGCGTCACCGGACTCGACCGCCGTCAGCGCCAGAGCTCGATCCTGGTGACCGCAACGCTCTCGGGTGCGGAAGCGCGCAAGGGCATTATGGACGAGCTGGCGAAATTCTGGCCTGCGTTCGACGCCAAGTACTCGACAGTTTCGCGCCGCGCCATTGGCGAGGCCGAGGGCGAGGCGGAGTTTTTCGCGGAGTTGGGATCGCTGATGCTGATGGCTTTCGCCGCCATTTACTTCCTGCTGGCGGTCACTTTCCGATCTTATTCCCAACCGTTGGGCATCTTGTTTTCGGTGCCGTTCGCCATCTTCGGCGCTACGCTCGGGCACTTCTTGCTGGGCACCGGGTTCGGCATGTTCTCGGTGCTCGGCATTATCGCCGCCATCGGCGTGGCCGTGAACGACAACGTCGTCCTGATCGATCGCTGCAATCAAATTCGAGGATATTTCGCGCTGCGTCCGAAGGGCTCAGGAGGCGCCCCGCCGCCTGAGAAGAACTGGGAGATCGGCGAGTTCACCACAGCTGACGGCGCAACTTACGAATACGTCGCGCTTTCGCCAGACCTCGAACTGCACCAGGAATTCGTGAATGAGGCGGCGCGCGAGGGGTTTGAGCGCGGCCCGCTGGAATTGCGTAGCGCTCAGCAAGTTCGCCAGGACGCAAGCGAACACCACGAAGCGGCGGAAGATCTGGAGGCGCTCGGGTTCCAGGTGATGCGCGTCCGAGCTGAGCGCGCCATCACTGAAGCATCTGTGTCGCGGTTCCGCCAGATTTTCCTCACCTCCGTAACCGAGTTCGTCGGCATGGCGCCGATGATCCTTGAGGGCGCAGTCATTGCGCAATTCCTGCGGCCAATGGCGCTGTCACTGGCGTTTGGGGTGCTCCTTTGCATGCCGGCCACCTTGCTCTTGACGCCCGCCTTCTACATGATTGGCACTGATATCAAGCGGCTGGCGGGTCGCGCGGGGTCGCTGTTCGGCTTCTACACGAGGCTCTATGGCGGACGTCGCCGGCCGATAGCCGCGGAATAAGATTCTAAACGTTGGTATTGGAGGGAAGACACATGATCAACATGACCCGTCGCGCCTGGGGCGCGTCGTCTGTGGCGCTGCTTGCCGGCTGCGCCACGCAGAGCGCGCCGCAGGCGCCTGAAGCGGCGGCCGCAGCGCCGCGCCCGCCAGCCGCGATCGGCGCCTGGGGCGTCGATCTGGCCGCGCGCAACAGCAGCGTGAAGCCGGGAGACAATTTCTTCCAGTACGCCAACGGAACTTGGCTCGCCAACACGCCGATCCCCGCGGACAAGGTGCGTTGGGGCACGTTCGACATGCTGCGCGAAAAGTCGGACCGCGACGTGCGCACCATTATCGAAGAAGTGGCGCTCGCCGGCGGCGCGCCGGGCTCGATCCAGCAAAAGATCGCCGACTTCTACAATTCGTTCCTCAACCAGGACGCCATCGACGCGCGCGGCCTGGCGCCGATCCAGCCCGAGCTGGACGCCATCAACGCGCTGCGCACGCATGAACAGGCGATCCGTCTGATCGCCTCGCCGGGCGTGGCCGTGAATTTCCCGATCGGCATGTTCGTCGGGCTCGATAATCGCAACCCGGATCGTTACGTCGTCAACATGGGCCATGGCGGCATCGGCCTGCCGGAGCGCGAATATTATCGCCGCAGCGACGGCCAGTTCCCGCAAATCCGCGCCGCCTACCTGGCCCACATCGAACGTATGCTCACGCTCGCAGGCCAGAGCGGCGCTGCGGCGAAAGCGCGCCGCGTCATGGCGCTTGAAACTGCGATCGCCGAGCGTCATTGGCCGATCGCCGAGCGCCGCGACGTCGAGCGCACCTATAACCTCAAGACCCGCGCCGAAGTTCGTGCGCTCGCGCCGCGCTTCCCGTGGGACGCGGGCTTCGAGGCCGCCGGCTTCGGCAACATCGAAGACGTGGTTATCGCCGAGCTTTCGGCGATGGGTCCATTGGCGCAGTTGTTCCTGCAAACGCCGATTTCGACTTGGAAGAGCTACCTCACCTTCCACTTGGTGATTAACAATTCCGCTGTCCTGCCGCGCAGCATTGACGACGCGAACTTCGATTTCTTCGGCAAGACCCTGAACGGCCAACCGCAGCAGCGCGAACGTTGGAAGCGCGCGGTGCAGGCGGTGAATGGCGCGCTCGGCGAGGGCATCGGTCAAGTCTATGTGCAGCGCCACTTCCCGCCGGAAGCGAAGGACCAGATGCGCGCGCTGGTCGAAAATCTGCGCCGCGCCTACGGCGAGCGCATCGATCGGCTCACCTGGATGTCGGCGGAAACTAAAGTGGCCGCGCGCGAGAAGCTGGCCACCTTCCGGCCCAAGATCGGCTATCCGGATCGCTGGCGCGATTATTCCGACCTCAACATTGTCGCTGGCGACGCTTACGGCAATGCCAAGCGCCGCGCCGAATTCGATTGGAACTTCGACATTGCACGGCTGTCTCGCCCCACCGATAAGGACGAGTGGTTCATGACGCCACAGACGGTGAACGCCTATTATAATCCGGTGTTCAACGAGATCGTGTTCCCGGCGGCGATTTTGCAACCGCCCTTCTTCGATCCGAACGCCGATCCGGCCGTGAATTACGGCGCCATTGGCGGCGTGATCGGCCACGAAATGGGCCACGGCTTCGACGACCAGGGCGCCAAGTCGGATGCGCATGGCGTGTTGCGCGATTGGTGGAACGCCGCTGACGTAACCGCCTTCACGCAGGTCACCGACAAACTCGTGGCGCAATACGATGCGTTCACGCCGCTCGAGGGCATCAATGTCAATGGCCGGCTCACGCTCGGCGAGAACATCGGCGACAATGGCGGCCTGCAGGTGTCGCGGCACGCCTACCAGCTCTCGCTCAACGGCCAGCCCGCGCCGGTCATCGATGGCTTTACCGGCGACCAGCGCTTGTTCCTTGGCTGGGCGCAGGCCTGGCGTCAGAACATCCGCGACGAAGCGCTGCGCAATCAGGTGCTCACAGACCCGCACTCGCCGGCGCAATATCGTTGCAACGGCACCGTGCGCAACATGGACAGCTGGTACGAGGCCTTCAACGTGCAGTCGGGCGATGCGCTCTATCTCGCGCCCGCCGATCGCGTCACCATCTGGTAACGTCGGCGATCGATGTCTAAGGGGAGCGCGCTTAAGCGCTCCCCTTAGCGGTCGCGCACCCGACGGGGAGGATAAGGCATGCCCATTCGGAAGGTTGCGGTAGCGGCGCTTCTAGCCGCCTGCGCCATCGGCCCCGGTGAACAGCGGGCCGAGCGCACGGCTTACGTCAATGGGCAAATTTTCGACGGCGAGCGCTTTGCACCGGGCGCCATCGTCGTCGAGGGCGGTCGCATCATCGATGCTGCTGCCTCAACTACGGCGCAACGCGTCGATCTCGGCGGCGGTTACGTCATTCCGCCGTTCTGCGAGGCCCATAACCACAACCTGGGCGATGAAAACCAGAACACGGAAACGATTGCGCAGTACTTGTACGAAGGCATCTTTTACGTGGGCATCCTGTCAAACTTGCCTGCGCTCACCGATCCGGTCCGGCACACATACAACACGCCTGCCAGCGTGGACGTCACCTTCGCCAACGGCCCGCTGACCGCGACGGGCGGCCATCCCATTCGCATACGCGAACTATTCCTGGATCGCGGCTTTTATCCCGGCTTCACGCGGGAGACGTTGCCAGGACAAGGCTACGTCGTAATCGACAACGAAGCCGATCTGGAACGGCAATGGCCTGCCATCACGGCGCTCCGGCCAGATATCATCAAAATAATTCTGATCTCTTCCGAAGAGTTCGCCCGTCGACGTGACGATCGTGAGTTCTTCGGCGCCAAGGGACTCGATCCAGCGCTCGTGCCAAGCATCGTCGAGCGCGCGCATGGCGCTGGATTGCGCGTGTTTGCGCACATCGACACAGCGCACGATTTCCATGTGGCGGTCGACGCCGGCGTCGATGTCATTGCGCACATGGGCGGTTTCAATGCGCCCACGCATCTCGATCCGGAGGATGTCAGAATTGCGGCTGAGCGCCACATCCCGGTAATAACCACAGCAGCCCTGCTCGAGCGGCGGCGCGAACGCTTGAGCGTGGACGCCTTCGCCGCCTTGCAGGCCGCGCAAATTGAAAATCTTCGCTTGATGCAAGGCGCCGGCGTCACGCTGGTCGTCGGCAGCGACGAACCGCGCGCGACGTCAAGTTTCGAGACAGATTACCTGAGAACCTTGAACCTGTTCAGCAATGCGGAATTGCTGCGCATGTGGTCCATGGATTGCTCCGCTGCGCTGTTTCCGGAGCGGCGGCTCGGCCACCTGCTCCCGGGCTACGAGGCGAGTTTCCTCGTGCTTGGCGCCGATCCGCTGGCGGACTTCGAAGCAACGGAGAACATAACGTTGCGCGTCAAGCAGGGGCGCGCGCTGGAAGTGACACCGCCGAGGGATGAGCATCACTAATCAACCGGCGCGCGGGCGCTGAGCTACGAATAATGATCGAATGATTACTCGCCGGAATAGTTCGCCGCGAGATAGACGCCGCCCTGCGAGAGCATAACGTAAAGGGTGCGCTGTTCGGGGTTGGTTATAGCGTCATTTTGGAAGGCGACGACCCATTCTGTCGCGCCATTGCGCTGCCGCAAATTAGCACTGACGGGCTCGCGTCCGCGCCAACTCGCGTTGACTGTACCCCGCTCCACCAAACGATCGACGACAGCCATCGCGCTTGTCACCGCCACCAGGCGCGGATTTTCGGTTTCGTACATGTCGTGTTCGGGGTGGGCGTAGGCCGGGCCGATCACCGCCAAAGTCAAGGCCAACGCGCTTAATAATGGTCTCATTGCATCACCTCAGTTGAACTCTTCCGCCGGGAGCAAAGTGTCTCTTCCTTCTCGCTGGCGGGCCGAGTCTTCGTCCATCGCCTCATGTGCATGGTAATGCCCGTCGTGAGAAAAGCCAAAGTCGTCGGGCTGCGTTGTGTGCAGCCAGCCGTGCATTTGGTAGAGAAAAAGCAGCGCACCAGCGGCCATGAGCGCCCAATTCGCGGCTTTCGCGAGCGGGGTGAACAAGGCCAGACGCCGCAGAACAGCCAGCACCGCCACCATGGCGATCAAGGCCGCGATCTGGCCAAGCTCGACCCCGACATTGAAGGCGACGATGCGCTCGACCAGCCCATTTTCCGGCAGCGGCAAGTTTTGGAGGCGCGTCGAAAGACCGAACCCATGAACGAGGCCAAATCCGAACACCATGAAAAGAAGATTGGGCGGTTCGATGCCGAGGCCCTTGCGGAAGCCATCCACGTTGTCGAAGCCCTTATAGATGACTGAAATCGCGATCACCGCGTCGATCAGGTAATAATTGGCGTGGATGCCCAGCAGCGTGGCGCCCAAGAGCGTGATGCTGTGGCCGATGGTGAAGGCGGTGACGAACTTCACGATGTCCCAGAAGCGCGTCAGAAAGAACATGACGCCGAACAGGAACAGCAGATGATCGTAGCCGGTGATCATATGCACGGCGCCTGAGCGCAGATAGTCCAACAGGCTTCCTTCTGCGAGGCGCTGGGCTTCTGAATCTGGCACTCGATGCGCGAAGGCCGCGCCCACGAAAAGGGTCAGGCACGCAAGCGCCAGCGCCGCCGGCGCCAATCGTCGCATTGTTGGCGCAACGTCGCCCATTAAGGTCTCTCCGCAGGTCCGCCAACGCGCGCTGAACAAGCGCCCAAATCCTGACGAGTATGCACGCCGCCACGGGCATTGCCACCGGCGCCCTCCACGCGCGCCAATGGCACGAGCAAACCGCCCGCCCGCCCCAAATGTCGCACTTCCGCGCCCGGCGGCTTCCTTGACGCCCCGGCTACCCCCCTCTAGTAATCCGCGCGCTTGCGGGGGGCCTCGGGAACCGAGTCGCCCCTCGTGGGCGTATGCAAGTGTTCAATGGCAGACGAAAAACCGGCAGATTCTAGACCTTCCGGAGACGCCCTTTCCGATCTGCGCCGGCGCGTCGCCCAGGCGCGGGGGGAAGGCGCCTCGCCCTCCCCGCCCGCCCAAAGCCCGGCCTCGCTGGCGCTGCGGTTCGGCGGCGAGTTCGGCGCGGCGGTAATCGTTGGGGCATTGCTTGGATACGGGGCCGATGCTTTTCTCCACAGCGCGCCAGTGGGGTTGATGATCGGCGTCGGGCTTGGGTTCGCCGCTGGGGTGGTGAACGTCGTGCGTGTCGCGCAGACGTTCAATCGCGCCAATCCGCCGGACCCCAACGCACCGTCGCTCCCCGACGATGAGGATTGAAGACTGGAGTTGAGGCTTAAGTGTCGAACGACCCGATCCACCAGTTCCATATCGACCCGATCAGCGAGCCAATTCAGCTCGGCGGGATCGACGCGACTTTCACCAATGCGAGCCTGTTCATGGTCGCGAGCGTCGGGCTCGCCAGCTGGTTCATGTTCCAGGCGATGAAGCCAGCGGCGCTGGCGCCGGGCCGCGCGCAAGTGGTGGCCGAAAGCGCCTACGGTTTCATCCACGGCATGGTGAAGGACATTGCCGGCGCCGAAGGGGTCAAGCGCTTCTTCCCGTTCGTGTTCACACTCTTCCTGTTTATTTTCGCGGCGAACATGATCGGCATGTTCCCGTATTTCTTCACCCCGACCAGCCAGATCGTGATCACCGCCACCATGGCGCTGATGGTGTTTTTCACCGTGCTCGTGGTCGGCTTCGCCAAGAACGGCTTGAAATTCCTGAAGCTGTTCGTGCCGTCCGGCGTTCCCATCTACATTTTGTGGTTCGTGGTGATCATTGAGATCATCTCGTTCTTCTCGCGGCCGCTGAGCCACGCGGTTCGTCTGTGGGCCAACATCTTGGCAGGACACTTGGTGCTGAAAGTGTTCGCGGGCTTCGTGCCGATGCTGGCGGCGGCGGGTTTTGTCGGCATCCTTGGCTCGATCCTGCCGCTGGGCATGACGGTCGCGCTCTATGCGCTCGAATTTCTGGTTGCGTTCCTGCAGGCCTACGTGTTTGCGCTCTTGACCTGCATCTATCTGAACGACGCCCTTCACCCCGGCCACTAGGCCGCCAACACACCTAACTGGAGAGAGAAAATGGACGCGGAAGCAGCAAAAATGATTGGCGCCGGCATTGCCTGCATCGGCATGGGCGGGGCTGGCGTTGGCGTCGGCATCATCTTCGGCAACTTCCTGCAAGGCGCGCTGCGCAATCCGAGCGAAGCGCCCAAGCAATTCGGCAATCTGATCTTCGGCTTCGCCGTGACCGAAGCGCTCGGCATCTTCTCGCTGCTGATCGCGCTTCTGCTGCTGTTCGCGCTCTAAGGCGGAGCCGATCAGATGGCGATCGCGCCACACGGAGCCGATCACGTCGCTGAAGCGGCGGCCCATGGCGACGTCGCACACGCGGCGGCGGAAGCGGGCGCGCATGGAAGCGAAGGGGGAGCGTTCCCCCCGTTCGACGCTAGCCTGTTCGCCAGCCAGCTGTTCTGGTTCGCGCTGACGTTCGGCGCACTCTATTGGGTGCTGTCGCGCTACGTGCTGCCGAAGGTGAGCGCGGTGCTGGCCGAGCGCGCCGCCACCGTGCAGGGCGATCTCGACGCCGCCGCGATCCAAAGCGCCGCCGCCGAGGACGCACGCGCGGCGATGGAGAAAGCCACAGCGAAGGCCCGCTCCGACGCCCGCGCCATGATCGACAGAGCCCGCGCCGACATGACTGCAAAGCTCAGCGCCGAGCAGGAAGAAGCCGAGGCGCGCCTCACAACTCGCATCCACGCCGCGGAGGCCAAGGTCGGCGCCGAACGCGCCAAGGCGCTCGGCGAAGTACCGGGTTTGGCCGAGGCGCTGGCGCGCGACATCGCAGACAGGCTGGCGCCTAAAGGAGCGCGCGCATGACCTTCGACGCCACTTTCGTCGCTCTCATCGCCTTCAGCCTGTTCTTTGCGCTGCTCATCTATCTCAAAGTCCCGACGATGATTTTGAAAGCGCTGGATACGCGCGCTCAGGAGATCGCCAAGGAATTGCACGACGCGCGCCGCATGCGCGAAGACGCGGAAAAACTGCTCAAGGAGTACGAAGGCAAGCGCGCAATAGCGGAGGCGGAAGCCAAGGCCATCGTCGACGCTGCCAAGCAGCAGGCCGCAGCCGTCGCCGAGGAAACCCGCGCAAGCATGATGGCGGCGATGGCTCGGCGTGAACGCCAAGCCGAGGAACGCATCGAAGCGGCCGGCGCGAAAGCGAGCGACGAAGTCCGCACCGCCGCCGCCGAAGCTGCGGTCGCGGCGGCTGAAAAGCTCCTGCGCTCACGCCTGGACGCCCCTGCCCAGGCGGCTTTGGTCAACGAGGGCGTCGCTGAATTGGCCAAGCTCAAATTTGGCTGAGTGACGTAAGACGACAATCAGCGCCAATCTGGACGCCAGGACTGTGTGATGGCCTCCCGTCTACAAAGCGCGCTCGCCTCCGGGCACTTCGTACTGACGGCGGAGGTCACCCCGCCGCTATCCACTCGCGCTGAGGACCTTCTGGCCAAAGCGGATCCGCTCAAGGGCGTGGCCGATGCGGTCAACGTGGTCGATGGCGCTTCTGCTCGCGTGCACATGGATTGCGTGGCCGCGGCGGCAATCCTTCTGCAGCACGAGATCGAGCCGATTTTGCAGCTCACCTGCCGCGACCGCAATCGCATTGCGCTGCAAAGCGCGCTCATCGGGGCCTATGCGCTCGGCGTGCGCAATGTGCTGTTCCTTCGCGGCGACGATCCGAAGGCTGGCGACCAACCCGACGCCAAGCCGGTGTTCGATCTGGACTCCGCAGCTCTGGTCGCGACGGCTCGCGCGATGCGGGAACAGCACGCATTGCCGAATGGGCGCGCGATTGCGGGCGACGCCGACTTCTTTATCGGCGTGACCGATGCTCCGGCGGAACCGCGCCCCGACTGGGCGCCGACCGCGCTCAAGAGAAAAGTCGACGCCGGCGCGCAATTCATCCAGACCCAGTTCTGCATGGATGCGGAAATCGTGCGCGCCTATATCGCGGCATTGCGCGCGCACGGAATCAACACGCCGGTGCTGATCGGCGTTGCACCGCTCGCTTCGGCAAAATCCGCGCGCTGGATGAAGGAAAAGCTCTTCGGCGTCATCATACCCGACTGGATGGTGGAGCGGCTGGAGGCGACCTCCGACCCGAAAGCCGAGGGCGCGGCGATCTGCGTCGATCTCATCAAGGAATTGCAGACCATCGACGGCGTGGCGGGCGCCCACATCATGGCGCCTCTCAACGAAGCCGCCATTCCAGGCGTCATCCGCGCGGTGCGGTGACATCGCGCCTCGCGGCGCGCGCCGCTGATTTGGCTCGGCTGACTGGCCAATTTGTAATGTTGTACAGACCAGCGAGCGCCGCATTTTCGCCTCAATTCGTCCCGCACATTAATTATCCCGCGACGGCCATCTGCGCGACGCCGGCGATCCGATTGTCCGGTCCATTAGCGCCGTGAAGCGTACGGTTCGCCCGCGCGCGAACTCCCCTCGCCTGCGAGCGACAATTCACGCCGGAGGGTTCGCCATGACTGTGTTCAACTTCGAGACTGAATCTCGTGCTCGCCGCGATTCAGGAAAAAAGCGGGTTCCGACCTCCGCGCCAGCGGAACAGAAACAGGCCCGCTTTGCCCTCGCGGACGCCCCGCGCGGTGGCGACACCGTCCTCGACCGCCACCGCCTTCTGCTGGCAGTCGCGGAATTTCCCGCCGAGCAAACCCTGGTGCTGGACATGGTGGCGACGCCGGCGGGGCGGCTGACGCGGCTCGAGCTGACGATGCGCTCAAGCACAGCCGCTGAAGCCGAACTCGCCGCCGACACTCTGCGCCTCGCCACGCTCACAGCGCCCCATGCGCAATTCAAGCCGATCGAGGCGGGCGACGACACGCGGCTGAAATGGACCCCGCTGGCGCCGCGGCCGGAGATAATTCCCGCCGGCATCGATCGCGACGGCGTCGCGCGTGCGGTCTGGCTTGCGCCAACAGCGGTGCGGGCCGCCGACTTCGCCTGCGCAATCGCCGCCGCCGAAGCCGCGGGCGTCAAGCGGCTTCGCTTTGAGCTGCGTACGCGTCGTCCTTCAGAGGCCGAGCGCGAAGCGATCGGCGATGCCGCGCGCCGCCTCGCGCTGGCGGAGATGATAACGGAGGACGCCGCCGGCCAACTCGCCGCGCTTTCGCTTTGGCTCACGCGCCGGACCGGCGTGAGCATCGGCGTCTCCGTAGCTGCACGGGTCAATCTGCATGCAAAGGACCTCGACTATATCGCGATGGCCTTGTTTGGACGTCCCCGCGCACGCGCCGCTGATGAGGCGTGCGTCTGCATCATCGCAGACCTACGCGCCGCCGCGCCGCAGGGGGAAGCGCCCGCCTTCCGCTTCGCGCCGACCGGGGACGATCTGCGCCGGCGCGCACGCCGCCAGCAAGTCGACGTGCCGGCCGACAATGGCGCGGTCGTGCTGGGTCTGGACGCCGCCGACGACCCCGTCCGCCTCGGCGGCGTAGATCGCACCTATCATTGTTCGATAATCGGCGGCACTGGAACTGGCAAAACCACGCTCATTCGTCACCTGTTGGCGCAGGACATGGACGCGGGCGAAGGACTGATCTTGATCGACCCCCATGGCGATCTCGCAGATGCTGTTCTACGCCAGGCGCCGAAGCGTCGGCGCAAGGACATCATCGTCGTCGATCCTTCTGACCCCCACTGCGAAGCGCGGCTCGATCTACTCACCACGCCCGGCGTCGATCCGGAAATGGAGCGCAATTTCGTGGTCAATCAATTGATCATGTTGTTGTCGAAGCAAATGCACCCCGGCATCCCGGAAGCGTTCGGGCCGGTGTTCGAAAACTACTTCCGCAACGCTTGCTTCCTACTGATGCTCGCCGTCAACAAGGACGATCGCGATCTGATGAAATTGCAGGACGTGTTTGCGGATCGCAAATTCCGCACAAGGCTCGTCAATGAATGCTCCGACGAAGGCGTGCGCCAGTTTTTCGACGGCATCGCCGAGCCGGCCCGCGGCGACGCATCGATCGAGAGCGTTGCTCCATATATTACGTCGAAGATGACGCAATTCAGCGGCAACCCGGTGACACGGCGCTTCCTCAATCCCCGCACCGGTCAAGCGCTCGACCTCCAAGCGGCGATGGACAAGGGCAAGATCGTCATCGTGCGCCTGCCGGTTGGATTGCTCGGCGAATACGACGCGCGTTTGCTTGGCGCGCTGGTGCTGATGCAGGTTGGCGCTGCGGGAATGGGGCGCCAACGCATACCCGAAGATCAACGCCGTCCAGTCCGCGTCTATGTCGATGAATTTCAACACCTGGCCACCCGCACCGCCGCCGACATGCTGGCGCAATCGCGCAAGTACGGTCTCTCGCTGACGCTCGCGAACCAGAGTTTGAGTCAGCTCGACGGTGGCGCCCATGGCGCGGATGTCGCACGAGCGGTGCTGGCCAATTGCGGCACCATCGCCGCCTTCCGCACCGGCATCAACGACGCCGCCATTCTCGCCAATTATTTGGCGCCGGACGTGAGCATCGATGAATTGCTAACCCTCGGCGTCGGCGATTTCGTTGTTCGCCGCCAAGTCGGCGGCGCCATGCAGCCGGCGCAACGCCTGCACGGCCTGCCGCCGCCGGAAATGTTGGAATAGCGAGCGCCCTGCCGCGGCGGCAAAACGCTCGCGAACGCAAACCTCGTCAACCCAGTGGATTGAATATCCCGAACAAGAGGTGATCGCGCCAGGCGCCGTTGATCTTGAGGTAGGAGCGCGCCAGGCCTTCGTGCAGAAAGCCATTCTTCTCCAGCACCCGCCGTGAGGCGACGTTGTTCGGCTGACAGGCGGCCTCGACGCGATGGAGTTCCAGGTCGGCGAACGCATAATTCACGATCGCGCGCACACCGGCCGTTACATGGCCCTTGCCGGAATACATCTGGCCAACCCAATAACCGAGCGAGGCCATGTGGGCCACACCGCGCCGGACGCTCGACAAAGTCAGCCCACCAATGAGCGCATCGTCCTCAGCGCGGAACAGAAACAAGGCATAGGCCTTGTCATCGCGGGCATCCTCTACGTAGCGGCGCAGGCGGTTGCGGTAGGCGGCGCGGGAGGTTTCATCGACGGCCCAAGTCGGCTCCCAGGGCGTCAGATAAGCGCGGCTGGCTTCGCGCACGTCGGCCCATTCTTGGAAGTCGCGCAGTTCCGGCGCGCGCAGATAAACGCCCTCGCCGTCCACGCGGCGTAGGCCTTCGCCATCTTTGCGCATCAACGCCATGGGTCAGGATTGTGCCTCAAACTGTGCGAGCGCGCCAAGCCCCGCTTTGGGTCCGATAGCAGCCGCGCACACCGGGCCCTGGAGTGCTGCGGCCGCTGCGGCGCGGACATCCTCGGCGCTCACCGCTTCGATCCGCGCCTGCAATTCCTCGAACGGCGCCAACCGGTCGCGTAGGAACACCTGGCTGGCGCGCGCCTCGGCCCGGGCCGACGGCGCTTCCGCGCCCATCATCATTTGCGCCCGCGCCACCGATTTTGCGCGCACAAGTTCGCTCTCCGTTGGCCCTGCGCGCGCCATCAACTCCAATTGCGCCGCCACGATCTCTGCGACCAAGGCCGCATTTTTCGCGGCGCAACCCGCATAGACAGCCAATCGGCCGACATCCTCATAGGTGTCGAGGAAAGCGTCGATCGCGTAAACCAGCCCGCGAGACTCGCGCACTTCCTGAAACAGGCGCGAAGCCATACCGCCGCCCAGAATCTCGGTCATCAAGCGTGCGGCGTAGATCGCGTCCGCGCCAGCCGCCGGCCCAGCCCAGGAGAACGCCAGATGCGCTTGCTCCAATTTGCGTTGCTCACGCGCAGCGCCGGCATGAACAATCGCCGGCGCCCGCTGGCGCTGCGGCTTTTCCGTGAGCGACCCGAACCGCGCCTCGATGGCGTCAAGCAATTCGCCGCGATCATAGGCGCCGGCGACGCTGATGACGACCCGCTCCGGTGACAGATGCGCGTCGCGAAAGGCGACCAAAGCCTGCACATCGACACTGCGTAGGCTCTCTTGTTCGCCCAACACCGGCCGCCCCAACGGCTGATCGGGAAATTGCGCGCTTTGGTGGAGAACGAAGACCCGGTCGTCGGCGGCGTCGTAAGCTTCGCCGCGCTCCTGCTCGACCACACCTTTTTCTTTTTCCAGATCGCCGGGTTCCCAATGCGGGGCGAACAGGATGTCGGCAATCAGCCCCAGAGCGAACGGCGCGTGCTCGGCCAGGGTGCGTGCGTAATAGGCCGTGCGCTCATAGCCGGTGGCGGCGTTGACGCTGGCGCCAACGTTCTCGATCGCTTCGGCGAATTGGCGCGCATCGCGACCACCGGCCCCCTTGAACGCCATGTGCTCAAACAGATGGGCGATGCCGTTTTGGGCTGCGCTTTCCCAGCGCGCGCCGACGCGTTGGTAAACGCCCAGCGCTGCGGTGCCGAGACCCGGCATCGGGTCGAGCGCGATGCGCACGCCGTTTGCGAGCCGAACAAGTTCGAGTTCTTGCGTCAATCAATCCTCGCGCGCACGCGGCGGCGCCAGCGAGAGCCGCCCAACGCTCACATGATAGCTGAAATAGACCACCAGCAGCACTATAGCCAAACCATACCAGGTAATGGCGTAGCCGAGATGTTGCGCGGCGGGGCGGGCGAAGGCGCCGCCGAACGGATTCGGCGTGGCGCGCCCGTCGGCCCCGACATAGGCGGCCGCAACATAAGCGTCAGAGACCTCGCCGAGCCCCGCATTGCGCCCCATGGCGGCAAGGTCGACTTGAAACCACTTCCGCTCCAACGGCTGCGGCGCGAGCGCCAGGAGCCCCCCCAGCCCCGCGCCACCGCGGCCGCCGCAGCGCCCCGGCGCGTTTGGGCTAACCGAGACGCCGGTGATCGGCGCGCCTGACCGCAGCGACGCCGGGAACCGCACTTCCGTAGGCAGCGGCGCCCTCGCGCCGGGAAAGAAATCCGCATCGACAAACATCGACACTGCGCCGGTGCGAACCGGAGCGAACACGCGCCAGCCCTCCTCGCGCGTGTCGCTGCGGACGCCATGCACAAATTGCAGGCCCTCGGTGATCGGCTGGTAGTCGACGATGGTGAGCTCAACAGGCGGCTCGGCGGCGGCGGCGCGCTTGCACATATAGCGCGACCATTGCCAACGCCCCAACGACACCAGCACAACCAAAGCGGCGATCGAGAGCACGCTCAACACCAGCAAGGGGCGGAAGCGGATCATTCCAGGTCCTTACGCGTCGCTTCGCGCGCCTTGTGCTTCCATTGCAGGGCGAACAACACGCCCTTGAACAGCGGCAACAGCGCCAGGCACAAGCCGATCGCGGCCGCGATGGTCGCGCCAATCGCCAACCATTGCGGCAGGTGGAGCGCCTGCAGGATGAACAACAGCGGCGCAACAATAGCGCCGACGATCAGAATAACGAAAACCGCCGGACCGTCGCCCGCGTCCGCAGCGCTGAAATCGGCGCCGCAGGCGCGGCAGCTTGCCCGCAATTTGAGATAACTCTCAAACACCTCGCCCTCCCCGCATTGCGGGCAGCGCCCGCGCAGCCCGGCGAGGATGGGCGATGGTGTGTTCACTTGCCCTGCATGGTCAGATACGGCGTGACGTACACGAACGTGAACAAGAACAGCCACACCACATCGACGAAGTGCCAATACCAAGCCGCAGCTTCGAACCCGAAATGCTTCTTCGCGCTGAAGCCGCCGGAAATCAGGCGCAGCAGGCAGACCGCCAGGAAGATGGTGCCGATGATGACGTGCGCGCCGTGGAAGCCCGTCGCCATGAAGAACGAGGCGCCATAGACGTTGGCGGAGGCCACTTCCCCAGCATTGCCGAACGCAAAGCCAGCTTCCGGGTATTCCACGCCAAACTGCACGTAAGTGAACGCCAAGCCGAGCAGCACTGTGAGCAGCAGCCCGAGCGTCGCGCCCTTCCGGTCATCCTGCTGCAGCGCGTGGTGCGCCCAAGTCACGGTAGTGCCTGAGAGCAGCAAGATCAGCGTGTTCATCAGCGGCAATTGGAACGGGTCGAACGTCTCAACATGCGGCGGCGGCCAATTCGCCCACGCCGCCATCGCCTCGGGATCGCCGGCGATGATCCAGGAAGAGCGGTTGTCGTGGAAGATCACCAGTTCGAAGAACATCCAGAACCAGGCGACGAAGAACATCACTTCCGAAGCGATGAACAAGATCATACCGTAGCGCAGGCCGATATCGACGACCGGCGTGTGATCCCCAGCGCGGCTTTCCTTGATCACGTCGCCCCACCAGCCGACGCAGGTGAGCGTCATGATGAGTCCGCCAATCGCCAACAGCCATGGCTGATGCGGACCGAAGAAGAAATCGCCTTCAGCCCCGAGCCCCTTGTCGCGCATGAGTACAACGCCGCCGACCGCCATAAACAACGCGCCGATGGAGCCAAGGAGCGGCCACGGGCTCGGATTGACCAGGTGATAATCGTGTTTGACGTCGCCGTGGGCCATGTTTCCCTCGTTAGTTCGAAGCAATTGCCGCCGCTTGATCGGCGGCGCGGAAGAAAGTGTAGGACAGCGTCAAGGTCGCGAGATCGCGCGTGTCGGGATCGGCGACGATGTCTGGGCTAATGAAGTAAATCAGCGGCAGATCGGCTTCCTCTCCCGGCGCCAGCACGCGGTCATTGAAGCAGAAGCACTCGGTCTTGAAGAAGTAGGCGCCCGCGACCTGCGGCGTCACGTTGTAATTGGCGTGGGCGACGATGGCCTGATCGCTCAAATTGTGGATGCGATAGAAGGCGACGCCGCTTTCCCCGATGCGCAGCGTCTGCGACCGCTGCTTGGGCGCAAAAGTCACCGGGAGATCGGGGGCGGTGTTGGCGTCGAAGCGCACTTCAATGCGCTGGTCAAGCACGCGCCCGGGGGCGACTTCCGCGACTTGCGTTGTTCCGCCATAGCCGGTGGCGCGGCAGAACGCCTCGTAGAGCGGCACGGCAGCGAAGGCGAGCCCCGTCATTCCGGCGACGACACCTATCACGATGGCGGCGGTGAGCGATGTGCGCTTCATCCCACGCCTGCCTTCATCTTGGAGATCGTCACCGCGAACACCAGCAGGACGAAGACGCCAATCGCCAGCGCCAGCCAGAAATTGCGCCGCTTGCGTGCGCGCACCTCTTCCGGCGTCAGGATGATAGGCTCGCTCATCGAGCCAATCCATGATCGATCAGCAATGCCGCAAACAGCAGGAACAAATACAAGATTGAGAACCCAAACAGGAGTCCAGCGCGCCGATCCTGCGTCTTGTCGCCCTCGCCTGCACGCGAGGCGAGCACACGAGCGGCCAGGATCAAGAATATCGCTCCACCTGCGATAGAGGCGAAAGCATAAACCGCCCCGCCCAAGCCAGTGAAGATCGGCGCCGTCGCCAATGGCGCCAGGAGCAGCGAGTACAGGAAAATCTGCCGCCGGGTCGCCCTGGCGCCGTGCGTGACGGGCAGCATCGGCACCCCAGCCGCCGCGTACTCCTCCTTCTGCAGCAGCGACAGCGCCCAGAAATGCGGCGGCGTCCAGAAGAAGATGATCGCAACGAGAAGCCACGCGTCGAGCGAAAGTGAGCCGGTCTTGGCCGCCCATGCGATCGCCGGCGGCAGTGCGCCCGCGAGCCCGCCAATGACAATGTTCTGCGGCGTCGAACGCTTCAGCCACATCGTGTAGACGACAGCGTAGAAGAAGATCGTGAATGCCAGGAGCGCCGCCGCCAGCGGTCCGGCCGCCAGCTGCATGGTGACAACTGAAAGCGCCGAAAGCGTAAGCCCCAGCATCAGAGCCTCCTCGCGCGCCACCCTGCCCGATGGGATCGGACGCGCGCGTGTGCGAGGCATGATCGCGTCGATATCGCTATCGAACCACATGTTGAGCGCGCCCGAGGCGCCGGCGGCGACGGCAATGGAAAGAATCGCGGCGAAACCGAGCACGGCATCGCCCTGTCCCGGCGCGCAGACATAGCCCACGAGCCCCGTGAACACGACGAGGCTCATCACACGCGGCTTGAGCAGCGCGACGTAGTCGCTTGCTGCCGCGGCGCGGGTTTCGGTGAGACCTACATCTACCAAAAGCTACTCCGCTCAATGCCCCGCTTCCGGCTTGATCACCGGCAGCTCGTTGAATTGGTGGAAGGGCGGCGGCGAGGAGAGGCTCCACTCAAGCGTGTTGGCGCCCTCACCCCAGGGATTGGCGCCGGCCTTGCGCTTGACCAGGAACATCTCGACCAGCGTCACCAGGAAGATCAACACGCCGACAATGGTGATCATGTAGCCGATCGTGGAGATGTTGTTCCAGTATTGGTAGGCCTCGTTGTAGTCGACGTGGCGACGCGGCATGCCTTGCGCGCCAAGGAAATGCTGCGGGAAGAAGACGATGTTCACGCCAATGAACATGATCCAGAATTGCAGCCCTGCCAGGAAGCCGTTGTAGCGGTAGCCGCTCATTTTCGGGATCCAGTAGAAGAAGCCGCCGAAAATCGCGAACACCGCCCCGAGCGAGAGCACGTAATGGAAGTGGGCCACCACGTAATAAGTGTCGTGGAAGCTGGTATCGACGCCGGAATTGGCCAACACAACGCCAGTGACGCCGCCGACCGTGAACAGGAAGATGAAGCCGATCGCCCATAGCATCGGCACCTTGAAGTCGATCGAGCCGCCCCACATGGTGGCGATCCAGGAGAATATCTTGATGCCTGTGGGAACCGCGATCACCATGGTCGCGGCGATAAAGTACGCCTCGAGGTCGAGCCCCATGCCAACCGTGTACATATGGTGAGCCCAAACAACGAAGCCGATCAGCCCGATCGAGACCATGGCGTACGCCATGCCGAGATAACCAAACACCGGCTTTCGTGAGAACGTCGAGACAATCTGACTGACCATGCCGAAACCCGGCAGAATGAGGATGTAGACCTCCGGGTGGCCGAAGAACCAGAACAGGTGCTGGTACATGACCGGATCGCCGCCGCCCGCTGGATTGAAGAAATTGGTGTGGAAGTTGCGGTCAGTCAGCAGCATCGTGAGCGCGCCCGCCAACACTGGCAGCGACAGCACCAACAGCCACACCGTTACAAGCATGGACCACACGAACAGCGGCATGCGGTGCAGCGTCATGCCCGGCGCGCGCATGTTGAAAATGGTGGTGATGAAATTGATAGCGCCCAGGATTGAGGAGGCGCCGGCGATGTGCAGCGACAGGATCAGGAAGTCCATCGCCGGGCCGTCGTGGTAGGCCGCGGGCTGTGCTCCTCCGCCCCAATTGGTCGAAAGCGGCGCGTAAAGCGTCCAGCCGCCGCCAAAACCAGGGTGGTCGCCCGCGCCTGGAACCAAGAATGAAATCATCGCCAGCGTGAACGACACCGGCAGCAGCCAGAACGATATGTTGTTCATGCGCGGGAACGCCATGTCGGGCGCGCCGATCATGATCGGCACGAACCAATTGCCGAAGCCGCCGATCATCGCCGGCATGACCATGAAGAAGATCATGATCAGGCCGTGCATGGTCACGGCCACGTTGT
>CADEEA010000011.1 GCA_902826245.1 uncultured Alphaproteobacteria bacterium
ATGCTGCGTCGAGCATCGCCGGCGCGCGTGGCGTCGTCGCGCACGCGATCGACGACGACGCGGTGCGCTTCTACGAAAAACACGGCTTCGTGCGATCGCCGCTGGGGGAGCGGGTTATGCTGATGGCGATGGAGACGGTGGGGGTGGTGTTGGGGGAGTAGCAGGCGGCAAAGCGCGCGCCCTATTACAGCGAGGCCGCGATAAACGTGGCGGCGTGGGATCGGCTAAATCCCATAAACCCGCCCCATCTCCGGCTCCTTGGCCGCCACCAGCTTCGCCAGATCGACAATTACCTTCGCCTGCTTCCAGGTCGCGTCGTCCTGCATCTTGCCGTCGAGCATCGCCACGCCCGCGCCATCGGGCATCGCGGCCAATATGCGCAGCGCGAATTTCACTTCTTCCACGTCCGGCGAAAATACCCGTCTCGCGATGGCGATCTGGCTTGGGTGCAGGCTCCAGGCGCCGACGCAGCCCATGAGGTAGGCGTTGCGGAATTGCTGTTCGCATGCTTCCGCATCGGCGATGTCGCCGAACGGGCCGTAGAACGGCTTGATGCCGTGTATGGCGCAGGCATCGACCATTTTCGCAAACGTGTAATGCCACAAATCTTGTTGTACAGAAACACGCGCACCGCCCTCGCCTGCATCGCCAAGCACGCGATAACCGGGATGACCCCCGCCGACGCGCGTGGTTTTCATCTTGCGCGAAGCGGCAAGATCGGCGGGGCCCAGCGAAATCCCCTGCATACGCGGGCTGGCGCCGGCTATGGCTTCGACATTGGCGACGCCTTGCGCGGTTTCCAGGAGCGCGTGCAACAGAATAGGCTTCTTCAGGCCATGCTTGGCTTCGAGCAAAGCCAGCAACTGATCCATGTAGTGGATGTCCCAATGGCCCTCCACTTTCGGCACCATGATCACATCGAGCCGATCGCCCAAGCCAGCCACAAGCTCCGTCACGTCATCCAGATGCCAAGGCGAATTGAGTGCGTTGATGCGGGCCCAGAGGCCAGCGCCGCCCAGGTCCATGCGCCCCATCTCAATCGCGCCCGCGCGGGCGGCTTCTTTGGCGTCGGCGGGGATAGCGTCTTCAAGATTGGCGAGGATCACGTCAGCTTCGCGCGCCAGTTCGGGAACCTTGGCGCGCACCTTTTCCAGATGCGGCGGCACGAAATGGATCATGCGCTCCAGACGGACCGGCATTTCTCGCCATGGCTGCGGCGCGCCTGCGGCAAGCGGGGAAAAGAACTGGCGAGGCGGCTTCATCGGGAATGATCCTGTTTCGTTCGCATGCGCAGCATGGCGTGAGCCGGGAAAGAGCGCAATCGGCGCCCCCAATCGGGCGCCCTGCCTTGAAGCGGAGCAACGAACGGCTAAAACTCGGGTGGTCCGGGCGCCGCCCCCGGGGGCCGGGACGATCCTCATTGCGCACTTATCTCGATTTCGAAAAATCGGTCGCTGAGATCGAAGCCAAGATCGAAGAGCTCGCGGCGCTGGCGGAGGCCTCGGGCGCCGACGCGATCACGCAAGGCGTCGAACTCTCCCGGCTCAAGACAAAGGCCGAAAACCAGCTCGCGGCTATCTATTCCAAGCTGGAGCCATGGCAGAAGGCGCAAGTCGCGCGTCACCCGGAGCGACCGCATTTTCGCGATTATGTGGCCGCCCTGGTCACCGATTTCATCGAGCTCTCGGGCGATCGCCAATATGGCGAAGACGCCGCCATCCTGGGCGGGACTGGAAAATTCCTCGGACGCCCGTGCGTCGTGCTCGGTCACGAGAAAGGCCGCACCACTCAGGAACGCCTCAAGCACAATTTCGGCATGGCCCGCCCAGAGGGGTACCGTAAAGCCGTGCGACTGATGGACCTTGCCGACCGCTTTTCATTACCGGTCGTGAGTTTCGTCGATTCTGCAGGCGCCTACCCCGGCATTGGCGCGGAAGAGCGAGGCCAGGGCGAGGCCATTGCTCGTTCCACGGAGCGCTGCCTCACTTTGGGTGTACCCATGGTGGCGGTGATCTCTGGCGAAGGCGGCTCCGGAGGCGCCATCGCCATCGCCGCCGCCAGCACCGTGCTGATGCTTGAGCACTCGTATTATTCCGTGATCAGCCCCGAGGGCGCGGCTTCCATCCTCTATCGGAAAAAAGAGGGCGACGCGCCGCGTGCAGATCGCGTCAAGGAAGTGGCGAACTCGCTGAAGATAACCGCGCAAGACCTGCTCGAACTCGGCGTAATCGACGCCATTATCGCCGAGCCGACCGGGGGCGCGCACCGCGAGCCAGCAGCGGCGGTGGCGGCGGTCGGAGCTGCGGTCGCAGAAGCGCTCGATGCGCTGGCGCCGCTCTCGCCGGCCGAGGTCAAACAGCAACGCCGCGAGCGCTTTCTGGCGATTGGCCGTTTCGAAGCGGCGCCCGCCGGCGCCTAATCGCCACATTGCATACGATAATAGCGAGAAATCCGGAGAGACGCCTATGGCTGAAGATATTTCCCGTCGCGCAGTAACGCTTGGGCTTGGTGCGCTCAGCGCCGGGGCAATTGTGCCCGGCCTGGCGCTCGCGCAAGACCCACAAACCTATTCCCAAGACGAAGTGCTGGCGGCAGCTCAGCGTGTATTCGGAACCGGCGCTGAAGGCCTCGCCACCGTAGTGCGCCACGTGTTCGAGGACCTTGGCCGCCCGAACGCTTACATCGAAGGCGACGAAGGTTCCGGCGCCATCGGCGTTGGCCTACGATATGGTTCCGGCAACCTCCGCATGAAGGGCGGCGCTCCCCTGACCCACCTCTATTGGCAGGGACCGTCCATCGGTTTCGACACCGGCGGCAATGCGTCGCGCGTTTTCACTTTGGTGTACAATTTGCAGAACGTGGACCAAATCTACCATCGCTTCGGCGGCGTCGACGGCTCGGCTTATTTCATTGGCGGGGTGGGCGTGAATTATCAGCGGCGCAACAACGTGACCTTGGCGCCGATGCGCGCCGGCGTCGGTTTCCGCGTCGGCGCCAATATCGGCTACCTCCATTATTCCCGCCGCCGCCGGCTCAACCCGTTCTGAACGATCACGAGGTTTTGTGATGCGGCGGCGGCGCTGCACGCTACTCTCCCCGGTGCGGGAGATCGCTTATGCGCGCATGCTTACTGTTGGCGTGGTTTGTGCTGACGCTTGCCTGCGCTGGATCGGCTGCATCGCAGCCAGTTCGCGATCCGCTGACCTGGCCCCGGCTTGAGCGCTTCCGCAGCGAGGCCGAATTCCGCGCCTATTTGAGTGCGTACGCGCGAGTGCGCGCCGACGCCAATTCGAGCAAACGGCGGGCCAAAGCAGACCCCAGCGCCTATTGTGCACCTGAGGATTATCCGTGTGACCAGGCGAACGCAGCACCCGAGGACGACGAGGACATCATCGTCGTCACGGGCTCTCGCTTACCGGCGGTAGCGGCGGCTTCCACCTCCATCACCAACGTGCAGGAAAGCGGTGTCGATGAGGGAGACATCGTAAAGCTCTACGACCGTTTCCTCATCGTCTTACAAGATGGCCGCTTATTCTCCGTCGATACTGGCCGCTCGACGGGGGAGATGGCCGTGATCGATCGCGCCAATGTCTATCGTGATGCTGGCGCCGACGCCTGGTACGATGAAATCCTGGTTAACGAAAACCGCATCGTCGCCACCGGCTTCAATTACCGTGAGGACGCCACAGAATTTTCCGTGTTCTCGATCGATCGCGATGGGCGTTTCACGCGCGAGAGTTCTTATTTTCTTTCATCCGATGACTATTATGACACCGAAAACTACGCGACCCGCCTCGCGGGCGGCTCGCTGGTCATCTACACGCCGCTTGAGATCAACGACATAGACACCGACGAACGGTTGCGCTGGCCAATGGTCCGACGCTGGCTGCGCGAAGGAGAGCCGCGCGCCGTCGTCACCACAGGCAGGCCCCTGTTTGACGCGCGCCACATTTATCGCCCGATCCAGTATACACTCGAACCGACGATCCACACCATTTCGGTATGCCCACTAGGCGAGCCGCGCGCCGGCGACGAACTCGAGTGCCGCAGCACCGCAATTGTTGGCCCGGCGGGCGAGGAATTCTATGTTTCGCAAGAGCATATCTATCTTTGGCTCTGGCCGCTGGAGGAGGAAGCGCGTGGCGCGCAGCAGAGCGCCGATTGCGAGGCGCGGGCGAGCGACGCGTACTTGGCTGCCGTCCCGTCAGCGCTCTACCAGATTGCGCTCGATGACGCCGCCACGCGTGCGTTGTACGTGCGTGGGGTGCCCAACGACCAACTCAGTATGGAGGCCGGTACCGACCATTTTCACGCGCTGTCGATCTGGACCGACGGGACATGCTGGCGGGAGCGTCACTACGACGCTCCGCCGGAACCTGTGCCATTGCGGTTCCTGAGCGCGCCGCTGAGCTTGTTCTCAACGACCCCGCAGGCAGCGCCCGTCGCTTCGTTTACCTCGCTCCCAAGTGTTGGTGATGATCGTGGGTTGGAGAACCGGTTCGTCGGCAGCTATTTGGTGTATGGCAGCCGCTCATCCCGGAATTCTTACGCCTACAACGCAGAGGAAATATGGCGGCCAGGGCGCTTGGTCGCAGTTCCTTCCGCCGATCCCAGCGCGGCACGAGCGCTCGAACTCTCGCACAACGTGCTGCGCATCGAAAGGGTCGGGAACAACGCCGTCACGACCGGGTATCGCGACGCGCAGGGTTTGAACGTCTCGCTTCTCGATCTGCGAGGCGAGCCGCGTATCGCCTCCAGCGTGCTACTCACAGGCCGTTATGAAACAGAGGGCCGATCGCACGCTTTCAATAGCGCCGTGAGTGAAAGCGGCGCCGGCCTCATGGGAGTGCCCACAAGTGGAGCACGCCGAGAGAGCGGGCGCTGGTGGTGGCGCAGCCAGAGCTCAGACGTGAGCTTCATCGCCGTCGGCGCCGACGCAACACTTCACTCCATCGGTCCCCTGCTCGCCGACGAGAACGCCCAGCACCCAAGCTATCGCTGCCAGGTTTCCTGCGTTGATTGGTACGGCAATTCGCGAGCGATCTTCGTTGCCGGACGTGTATTCGCTCTGTCGGGCGTCGAACTCATGGAAGGCAAGGTCGAGAATAGTGTTCTCGTCGAGCGAGGCCGCGTCAATCTTTCCGCGCCTTTGCGGCGGTAGCGCCGGATTTCTTCATCTGCTTGGCTTCGTGGCGTTCGCGGAATTCCTCGGCGAACGCAGAAGCTAGAATGCCGGTAGGCATCGCGACGATGCCGATGCCGGCGAGCGCTACGATGCCGGCGGCGATGCGGCCGAGCACGGTCTCGGGATAGACATCGCCATACCCCACCGTGGTCAAGGTCACGATCGCCCACCACATGGCGCGCGTGATCGAGCCGAATTGCTCGGGCTTGGATGCTCCCTCGATGAAATAGAGCATCATCGCGGCGATGTAGAGTTGTGCGGCGGCGACGCAGAGCGCCGCCACGAGCGGCGCCGAGGCGCGCTTCACTGCCGCACCCACGATGGCGAACGCCGGCACGTAACGCGCCAACTTGAACAGGCGGAACAGACGCAGCGCCCGCAACGCCGCAAGCCAATTGGCGTCGGCTTGCGAGAAGAACAACAGCACGATGAGCTCCGGCAGAAACGCGAACAGATCGGCGATGGCGATTGGCTGTTTGAGAAAGCGCAGACGACCCGCCGCGCCCTTGTGCAGCGGATTTTCGCCTTCAGACCAGAAACGCAGCCCGAACTCCAAGGCGAACACCCACACCACAACGATGTTCACCCAGCCGACCGCGCCCTGAATCCAGGCAGGCATGGGTGTGTCCGCGCGCGCAGCTTCGGTCTCCAGCGCCAGCGCCGCCAAACTTGCCAGCACCAGAGCGATGATCAGGCCGGAGAATAAATTGATGGCGCCCTCGTCCGGCTCCAGCCAGTCGTGGACATAGGCTTTGATCGTGGCGTGCTTGCGTTTGATCAACGGCATCGGATCGGTTCTAGGCGCGCGCCGGGAAGGTAGCCAAGCGCGCTCAGCCGGGCGTTGAAAGCTTCAGTCCGACAATGCCCACAACGATAAGGGTCATGCACGCCAGGCGCGTCATGTTCGCGCTTTCGGAGAAAAGCATGATTCCCAAGAGCGCCGCGCCCACCGCGCCAATCCCGGTCCAGACCGCATAGGCTGTCCCGATCGGCAGCGTGCGCGCCGCCTGCGCCAAGAGCCACATGCTCACAGCCATGGCAGCGATCGTGATCGTGGTTGGCGTTGGCCTGGTGAAGCCTTCCGAATATTTCAGGCCTATCGCCCAGACAATCTCGAACAGTCCGGCGAGCACGAGCATGAGCCAGGGATTCATGAGCATTCCTAGTAATGCGCGAGTAAACCGCCATCGACGGCGAGGACTTGACCGGTGATGTAGGACGCTGCAGGCGAACAAAGAAACAAAACCGCGGGCGCAAGCTCCTCCGGATCGCCCCAGCGGCCAAGCGATGTGCGCGCTTTGAGCCATTCGGATACTCTCGGATCGGCCATGGAAGCGGCGTTTGCCTCCGTCTTGAAAAAGCCAGGCGCGATGCCGTTCACGTTGATGTTGTACGGCCCGAGCTCAGCGGCGAGCGCGCGGGTGAGGCCATCGAGGCCGGCCTTACTCACGCCGTACACAGGGTCGCCGGGATTGGCGATTTGGCCCGCCACCGAAGAAACATTCACGATGCGTCCCCCGCGGCCGCCGGCGATCATCAGCTTGGCCGCGCGGCGCGCCAGCTCGAGCGGCGCAATGAGGTTCGCCTCGATCAGCCGACGCGCGGCGGCGCTGTCGATGTCGAACAGACCGCGCCGATCGCGCATGCCGACATTGTTGACCAGGATATCGAGCCGGCCCGCCTCAGCTTCGATGCGCGCGAAGGCCCGCGCCGCAGCCGCCTCATCGCTAACGTCAAACGCCAGCACGCTGGCTGCACCGCCGCCCGCCACGATCTCCGCGACCGCCGCATCAGCCTTCGCCCCGTCGCGCCCATTGATCCACACATGCGCGCCCGCGCGGGCGAGTGTTTTCGCTGCAGCAAGACCAAGGCCGGCGCTCGATCCTGTGATGAGCGCGTGTTGGCTGGAGAAGTTGAAGTGGGTCATCTTATGCCGGTGACCTAAAAGACCGCCCCATCCCGGCGCCGTCATTCCGGACGCGCGGAGCGCGATCCGGAACCCAGGAGCAAGCGTCGCGCTGGCCGCCCCAAGGTTCGGGGTTCCGCCTCCGGCGGCCCCGGAATGACGGATCCCCGAGCGTCGAGAGTTGGCGCTCCACTCTTGGCATCACGTTCTCGCGTCCAACGCTCGCAGGGGCGCGTGATTTTGGCTCCACGCGATCAACCGCTTGTCCGAGGTGACGAGTTTCGCGCCCAGCCGCAGCGACGTGGCGGCGATGAAGCGATCGGCGGGGTCGTCAGGCAGGTCTGGCAAGCTCACCGACAACGCGGCCGCTGCGCCATCGAGGGCAATTTCCTCGACGCCGGCGCGCATGACATCGCCGCGCCAGAGTTCGATCGGTTGGCCAAGCGCGTAACGCCCTTTCCTCACGAGCAACGCCACCTCCCAGACCGAAACTGCAGAGTACCTCGCCTCGTCTTTATCGATCGCGACCTGAACAGCGTCTCGCGCCTTGCTCCCCAAGCGAGCGCTGCCACCCGAGAGCCAGAGTAGCGCGTTGGTGTCGAGCAGGAGCAGCATGATTATTGACCAGAGTTTTCCTCGTCCGCCGTCCATGCCGAGGGATCGATTACGGGCTCATCGAGATCGACGTCTCCGATGGGGTAAACCAGGCCCTTGTGCATGCCAAAGGCGGGGCGGTGCGGCCTCAAAGCGCTTGGCGCAGGCGCAAGCTGCGCCACTGGCTTGCCGTTCTTGGTGATCACGACAGCCTCCCCGGTCTGGGCGACTTCATCCATCAAGGCCAAGCACTTGGCTTTGAATTCCGAGGCGGGCATTGTTTTGGTGACCATGGTCATGACTATGGTCATTTCGGGGCGAGCGTCAAGGTACTCCGCGGCGGTTTTTCGCCGAAGACGGCCGTTAAGTGCTCGCGCCCGCCAGTCCAAAAATGAACTCGACGACCTTTTCCTCCAAGATGGCGCTGTTCGGCCCGTGATAGCCATTTGCCCGGGCAGAGGCGATGTCTTCCCGATCCACCACGATGCCGTTGCGTCGAGCAATTTCATTCACGACTAGCCCCAGGCGAACTCGACGCTCCGCGATCACGCGATACTCCGCCCGCAGTTCATCGTCATTCTTGCCAACGTCTTCGGGATCGAAAATGCCGGCGTTGCGATCAGCCTTTATCTGTCGCCAAATCGCGGACAACTCGCGGTCTACCATCCGTTTAGGGACTGAAAATTTGTGCGCTTCGTCGAGTAGGTCGAACAAGCGACGCCTCCTATCCACCCCTTCCTCGTCTGGAATGGCCGCTGTCATTCCACGCAGCGCATCGGTGCTAGGTATGGCGAAAGTCGGCGCGCGACTGAACAGTGATCCTAGGTCTGGAAGCATGTCGCACGTTACGACCCGGCTGCATTGTCGGCTAGCTGGCCGTTCTTACCAATGTCCGTTCAGGGCCACTGCCAGGCCATCGGTAATACTTCACGACGGGCTTGATCGCTCAATTCCTGCCGCTCGCTATGCTGCGTTGGCTAAGGCACGCCGTCGCCGAAAGCCGCCGGTTACGGCGGTGTGCGACCTGGTGTATCCTTACTTGCGCCACGGCGTCCGCGCCTTCGGCGCTACAGTCTTCGCTGTCGCTCAGGGATACACGAATGCGGAGCGCGTCAAATCCCAAACTTGAGCCACACCGCGCCCCACTGTGAGGATGCGCGTTCCATCGGGAGAAAAGCTGGCGTGGCTGACCGGGCTGCCGCCTCCCGGCTCTACGCCGGGAATTTCGGCATCGAATGGATCAAGTCTGAGGACGAGTTCGCCCGTGGCGATGTCCCACACGCTCGCGGTGTTCCAGGGATCGCTGGTGAGGACTTGCGTCCCGTCCGGTGAGAACGCAACGCTGTGAACTGACTCGTGATAAACGTCATATGTCACCGTGCGGACAGCCCGACCGGTGCGCGCGTTGAATATCGTGACGTTGTCCCAACCTACGATGGCGAATTGCCTCCCATTGGGAGAAAATACCGGCGCGGCTACGGCTCTCTGCGGTGTGTGATAGAGCAGCCTCCCGTTTGCCGCGTTCCAGATTCGCGCCGGCTCCATGGCTTCGCCGAAGCCCCCAGCCGACCCCCAAGTTACAATGCGGGCGACATCGGGGAAATAGGTGAAGCCGACGAGCGTCCGAAAATCGCCTCCGAACACAAACAAGCGCCTACCGGTCGCGACATCCCAAAGGCTTGCGGTTTGCTTGTCGGACCGAGTCACGAGGCGCGTGCCATCGGCGACAAGTATCGCCTCGCTCACATGGCTTTCATCATCGCGCACCGAAGCCACGACGCGCCCATCCGCGGTTCGAACGATGGCGACGCCGCGTTCGATCGTCACCGAACTCACACCGGCGCTTGGCACGCCAGCCACAAGGGCGCCGCTCTGTGCGTCCCACGCTCGCTCGCCGTCATTGCTCGTGGTGATGATACGGCTGCCATCCGACGAGAACGCCGCATCGACGATGTAGTCGCCTGCGCGGAGAGTATACGCCAATCGGGGATGGCGTCCGTCCAATCCCGGTCCGCCAGAATTCTCTGGTCGGCCGGTCCAGAAACAATCAATGTCCGCGCTCTGGCTCCAGCCGCGAACGCCGCCCGCCTCTAGCAGATACCAGCATCCGCCGCCGGCTATTGCTTGTGGTTGATCCGATTGCTCCCAGTTGAACATGTCTTGGGTGAGGTCTTCGTAGCCGAGAGCGATGATCTCGCCCTGATGCCAATGGTACTCGACCAGGTCGTCGTGTTCGAAGTACGAACCAAACATTTCCGGCGTATTGTCGTGTAGATAGTAGACGGGCCGACCCGCTTCAAAACCATGATCGGTCCGCAGCACTACGCCGCGCCGGGGCCGAAGCAGAACGCGGCAGTCGACGATGGTGACGTTGTCGCCCCCGCGCGCGGTGGCGACAACGGTTGCGGCAGGGTCGCGCGATGCGTGGAGGGTGGTGGAGCGCCTCAGCGTCATTGGGCTTTGGTATTCGCCGCAGCCGCCGTCAAGGACGTAATAACCGCGTTCCATAGGCGGCTCAGGCGGGCCTGAGAGCGGCGGCGGAAGCGGATTAGGGTTGCGCACGCCGGCAAGAGACAGCGCCACACGGAAGCCCACCGTTTCCGCGCGCACATCTGCTGGCGCGGAATTGCGCCTACTCCAACTATCCTGCCAGTTTGATCCGAGCCGGAGGCGTTGGTCCGTTGTCGTCAACGAATCTGAGCCATCACCCGGCGCGTCATTGAACGAGTCCCGCCAAGCCTCCTCAGCCCACTCGCTGACATTGCCACCCTTGTCGTGGATTCCGAAATGGTTGGGCTGATGTGATCCGACCGGCGTGGTGCGTTCGCCGCCCTGAGTTGATGCAGGCGCCACATCGACGCTGCGGCTTGGGGATTCGTCGGCGTACTCCCACTCTGTTTCACTCGGTAGTCGGTAGCTTTGTCCAGTGTGCGCTGAGAGCCATTGCACATATTCCCGCGCGTCATTCCAGGACACGTTGATCACCGGTCGCCGCCCGCGGCCCCAGCCTTGATCGTTCGGACTGGGATTGCTGGCACAGCCGCCGCCGCGCACGCATGCCTCCCATTCTTCGAAGGTGACCTCGTATCGGCCGATGGCGAAGTCCTGCACACTCACGCGCTGGATCGGGCGGCGGCTCCCGTCTTCGAAGTCATAGCCGCTCATCATGAACTGGCCGCCGGGCATCGCCACCATCTGGGGGCAATCGCGGCAATCACGGAACACATCGCCAGCCGTGCGCGAAGAGTCCGGTGAGGAGGCGCAGGCCGAAAGCAAGAGCGCCCCGACGAGGAGATTTGCTCGCATTCCGCACTCCACCGAGATTCGGGAGCGAGTTTAGAAGCAGATGCTCAAAGCACAAAGCAATGACCTGCTCCCGCCCCATCGGCGGCGAGGCAAAGTCAGCACGAGCGGCCGAAACGGGCCACCTTGGCCCGGGTCGCCATATTGTTACGGGCGGCACGGCCACTCAAGACCTGCCGGTTCCGGCCCGGGCGGCCCGACCAGGCCGGCTAGAGCATTTGCCCGGCTCGCACCTGCTGGAAAGCGCCGCCTTTCACGGCCCACGCCGATTGCCGTCACTTCTATTGGCCGCGCGTCACAGCCCCAAATCGCTGAGGCCGGGGTGATCATCGGGACTCCGCCCCAGCGGCCAGTGGAATTTTCGCTCTGTTTCGGAGATGGGCAGATCGTTGATGCTGGCGATGCGCCTGCGCATTAGCCCCGCTTCATCGAATTCCCAATTCTCGTTGCCATAGCTGCGAAAGCAGGCGCCATTGGCGTCTCGCCACTCATACGCGAAGCGCACCGCGATGCGATTTTCGCGGTGCGCCCACACTTCTTTGATGAGCCGATAGTCGAGCTCGCGCGCCCACTTGGCGGTGAGAAAATTCTCTATGGATTCGCGACCCTGGAGAAACTCCGACCGATTGCGCCACTGGCTATCCGGCGTGTACGCCAACGCCACGCGCGAAGGATCGCGTGTATTCCAAGCATCTTCGGCCATGCGCGCCTTTTGCCCGGCAGCCTCTGCAGTGAACGGCGGCAGCGGCGGGCGGGTCATGGCGTCTTCCTTTCGGCGGCGAGTTGTGCCTTGAGCGCGGCGTTTTCGGTTTCCAAGGTTTTGTTGCGTTCTTCTAGTTTTGCCAGCGCGGCGGCGACGTCTTCAGCGTCGAACTTCTGCGGAATATGTTGGGGGCAGTTTACATCCCAGGCCGCCACCTCGAACACAATCACTTGCTCGGCTCTCGCCCGATAGCCCTCAGGCATCAGCTTGGCGACGAGTTCGGGATCGTCCCTAACCACGCGGGCGCGCCCCCATACTTTGATGCGCCGGCGGTGAGCGTAATCCATCAGGAACAAGAATGCCTTGTCGTTCTCCGCGAGATTGCCGGCTGTCACGTATTGGCGATTGCCCGCATAGTCCACGAAGCCGACCGTGCGCTCGTCGATCTCACGAATGAATCCCTTCGGACCACCCCGGTGCTGGGCGTAAGGCTGCCCCTCGGCGTTCACCGTCACGAGATACGCGGTGTCAACTGTTGCAAGGAACGCGGCCAAGTCATCATCGATGACAGTGCGGAAGCCGCCGCGCTCTTCCATTTTTGCATATGCCCCACGCGACCCGCGCTCGGTCTGAAGCGCCTTGACTGCCGGGGTAAAAGCGATGTCGCTGGATGGCTTGGCCATGAGGCGCCTCCCTTGCCGTACGGGCGCTGGCCTTGCGCCAGCGCCCACGGAAACGTCAATTGGTGTCAGGCGGCTCGGGCCGACACGACTGGAAAGTCGATGTCGGTCTTTGCGACTTCGTTGATGTAATTCGTCCAGGTGTTCAGCGCGACATGCTGCACGATCTCGATGATCTGTGCATCATCGTAGCCTGCGAGGCGCACAGCGCTCAGATCCGCGTCGGCTATGTGACCGCGCGCCTGAGCCACCTTCGCCGCGAAGCGGACGGCCGCATCAGCCTTAGGATCGTTCGAAGCGCCGCGGCGATTTGCCGTGATTTCGGCGTCATCCAATTTGGCGACGTTCTTGGCGAGATAGGTGTGCGCGGATAGGCAGTAAGAGCAGCCATTAATTTCAGCAACGGCAAGCGCGATGCGCTCGCGCGTGGCGGCCGGCAGCGCGCCTTTATTCAGAGCGCCGTTCATGCCGAGATAGCCTTCCAGCGCCGCCGGGCTCTTGGCGACAAGGCGGAACAGGTTTGGCACGACGCCCAATTGCTTCTTCACCGCCTCCAGGAGTGGTTGGGAAGCGAGAGGGGCGGCGTCGATGGCGGCGGGGGCGGGTATGCGGGCCATGTGCGGATTTCCTTGTGCTAGGCGGCCAAGACGGCCGGACGCCATCCAGCTAGACCTTCCGATCCAAAGGGTGCAGTCATTGAATATTGGATGCACCCTCTCGATATTTGGAAGGACGAAATGGATCGGTTTGGGGCGATGCGGACCGTCTTGGAAGCGGCGGACGCCGGAAGCTTGTCGGCGGCCGGCCGCCGCATGGGCTTGCCTTTGGCCACCGTCAGCAGAAAAGTGTCCGAACTCGAGGCGCACCTTCGGACCCAAATCTTCATCCGCTCAAGCCGACGGCTGACACTGACCGAGGCGGGCCGCGCTTATGTCGACGCCTGCAGACAGATACTCGACGACCTCGCCGAAGCCGAGCGCGCCGCCACCGGAGAATATGCCGCGCCGCGCGGCGAATTGGCGGTCGCGGCGCCTATCGTGTTCGGCCGGCTTCACGTCCTGCGGGTGATCTCGGCTTTCCTGGCCGCCTACCCCAACATCAACGTCAAGCTGGTGCAGTCCGATCGCCTGGTCGACTTCACCGAAGACCACATCGATGTGGCGATCCGGATCGGCACCTTGGCGGACAGCAGCATGATCGCTGCAAAGCTCGGCGAAGTGCGTCAGGTTGTCTGCGCCAGTCCCGCCTATTTCGCGAAACGTCCAACGCCAAATTCACCCGCGGAGCTGTTGCACCACGACTGCATCACCTTTGAGCGGCTCAACGACGTGCAGCATTGGACATTCCAAACGGGCGCCACGGCAATCGCCGCGCCGGTTCGCTCGCGCCTCGTGGTCAACACAGCGGAGGCCGCTATCGACGCCGCCATCGCCGGCGTCGGCATCACGCGCGTCTTATCTTACCAGGCGGCGCGCGCAGTGGACCTCGAAAGCCTTGTTCTTGCCTTGACCGAATTTGAGCCCCGCCCTTCACCCGTCAGCCTCGTCTATCCCGCACGCGGGCGAATGCCGATCAAGCTGCGCGCCTTCCTCGACTTCGCCGCGCCGAGGTTAAGAGAGAGCCTTTCACGGCTGCAGTAGAGAGCTTTCGGCGAGCGGCAATTTTGGGCCAGCGTGCGCCATCGACACGAATTTCGCGACTGGCCTACTCTCTCGATTGCGGTCAATCGCTTAGCGCCCGCAGCAACGGCTCGGTTTCGCCGAAGATGGACGTCTAATGGGTTACACTCAGTCCCGGCAGCGCCTCGCCAATTTGCGCGATTAAAGCGGCGAGGGGCGATCCCTGATGCGGCGGCTTAAGTGTCGTGAGGCGCAGCGCGGTCGGCGGCGGCGGGTCCTGGAGCTTTAGCGCGACGAGCGAGCCTGCTGAGAGTTTCCCAGCCACGGCATAGTCCGGGAGTACGCCGATTGCATCGCCGTTCATAACACCCAGCTTCACGCCATCGACACTGCCTGCCGATTCAAGTCGCGGCGGCTGCCCTGCGCCGATCAGCCAGGAATTGAGGAGCGCGCTGAAGGCGCCCTCGTGATCGGTGAGAAGGAAAGTGCGCCGATCGAGATCGCGACGCGTCACGACGCCCTCGGTCCAATCCTCTGCTCATCGTGTCCTGTTGGATCGGCGCGATGTTCATGCTGTTCGCCTCGGAGGTGACGATCGCGGCCTTCGCCAGCGAATTGTTCCCTACTTCCGCGCCACCGCGGCGGGCGCGCGCGTGACCGTGAATGTCGGCGCGGCGCTCGGCGGCCTTGCTTGCGAGAGCGCGCTTTTGGAGCGCTTGGCGCACACGCGAGCGCGGTGATTGCCCTGCTTGCCGCAGCGCCGCTGGCGCTGCTCTCCCTCTGGCTCCTTCTGCCCGAGACCGCCGCACGCCGCCTTGAAGATATTTCCCCCGAAATCAGTTGAATTCTAGAATGGGCGAACTCAAATGCCGCCGAATAGCGTCATGCTAGCAGCGTTCATCCGCTAGCGGGACAGAAACGTCTCGCGCCTAGTCTTTCTCCCAGGCGAGCTTCAGCAGGCGCTTCACCTCTGTGTCCACTTCTCGCGGCGCAGACAGGACGAGTATCGCGGTGTGTCGGTCAGCCCAGGGCCGGCTCTTCATCGGCATGAGACGCTTGCTTGCGCTCACCGGCAGCGGGAGCCCCAATTCCGCTTTACCGCCCCTTGCCGGAATGATCCCAGCGAACTGAAGCTTGCGCGAGAATGACACGAATGCTTTGCGCGGGCCGATGACGACGCCGTCGAATTCCTTGCGCACCAACTTGGCGGTCGCTTCATAAATCGCGCGCCCCTCCACTTCCTTCCAGAGCTGATCCAATAGCGCATCCGGTTCATCCCAGGATGGGCTTTCCCGGAACGCCACCGAGAATGCGCAGCATTCAGTCCGGGACCCATAAACACGAGCCTAAGCCTACGCGGCACCACGCCACTTCGCCTTAGTGGGCTTTGGGCCAAAAACGGAGGTCTGCGTCGTCATCTCGCCCACCCCTCCCTCTCGCCGGCGCTCCAATTTCGAGACAGGCGAGTGCGCGGCATGTTTTCGAATCAACGGCGCGTGGTCCTGGTTGCTTACCAGCCTCCATATTCCCCGCTTCCCGACTCGACGCTAGACTATCGCGTGCATGGCTGACGTTTTCGTTTCGTATAAAAGAGAAGATAGAGCGATAGCAGAGCGAGCTGCCGCTTTTGTTCAGCGCGCTGGTCTTTCCACATTTTTCGACGTGAACATTCCAGTCGGAGACACATGGGACCAAGTGATCGAGGCTGAACTTCGGGCCGCGAAAGCGGTCTTGGTTCTATGGACGCCTTCCTCCGTCAACAGCCGATGGGTCAGAATTGAGGCGCGGGATGCGCTAACGCGCGGAATTCTATGTCCAGTGATCGTAGAAGATTGCGCTATACCGCTTGAATTTCAGGACGTGCAAGCAGCACAGGTTAGCTCATTTGACCTGCCAAGCGGAGATCTCGACAGACTCTTGGAGCGACTGTTTGAATGCCTGGAGCGTGAAGGCACCGTACCAGAGATCAATCTGGTGCGCGCAGGGGAAGGTCGGAGCGAGTATCAACACTACTGTGAATTGGTTCGCGCAAGCGTTGAAGCTTGCGATTTCATTTCGTTCCTCACGGCCCAGCCGGTCGATCCCGACGGCTCTCAGCAGGTTTACAAAGCTTTCTCCCGGCTCAAGATCGATATCGGTCAGCTGGAGAGCTTAGAACGCCGGGTGTATGGGAAGATGGAACTATGCATTGATCTGCAAAATGCGAAATTCTTTGTATGGGAGGCAGCAAAACGTGCCGATCGTTGGCTTTTGCTGGACCAGTTCAGACGCTCTTGGATGAAACGAGATATTGATGAAGCCGCATATTACTTCAGTCGCCGCCACGGTATCATTCGACCGGACCTAGTCGAACGAACGCGCAATGACGAAGACGCTCAAGAATCTCGCAATCCAGCATGGTTCAGCGGGTCTCGCCTAAGCGAACAGGGTGTTGCTGCGATCTACCGCATGTATGATGAAGGTCGATCTGTTTATGCGGCAGCGAAAGCTATGGGCATTTCCTACAGCGCAGCCTCGCACCGCCGTGAACTCTGGAAAGAGCGACAGGGCTAGTCGCCCTACCCCTCCCCAAACAGCCCCCCAGTCTCCGGCGCTCTCGCTGGCGGTTTCTTCCCCAGCCGCTCATACGCCTTCGGCGCGGCCACGCGTCCTCTCGGCGTGCGCATGACCAGGCCTTGTTGCATCAGGTACGGCTCGATCATGTCTTCGACCGCGTCGCGCGCTTCGCTTAGCGCCGCAGCTAAAGTCTCAACCCCCACTGGTCCGCCCGAGTAGGTTTCCACCAAAGCATGCAGATAGCGGCGGTCGAGCAGGTCCAAGCCATCGCCATCGACATCGAGGCGCTTCAACGCGTGATCGGCGAGTTTGGCGCTGATGCTTCCGCCTTCGGCTTCGGCGAAATCGCGCACGCGGCGTAACAGGCGCACCGCGACGCGCGGCGTGCCGCGCGCGCGTTTGGCCACTTCCACCGCGCCTTCGGGCGTAATTGGCGCGCCGAGCTTTTCCGCTGCGCGGGTGACGATGCCAAGCAATTCTTCCGTGCCGTAAAACTCAAGCCGCACCGGAATCCCAAAGCGGTCGCGCAGCGGCGTACCCAAGAGCCCCGCGCGCGTGGTCGCGCCCACCAAAGTGAACGGCGCGAGATCGATGCGCACCGAGCGCGCTGATGGTCCTTCGCCGATAATGATGTCGAGGTGATAATCCTCCATCGCCGGATAGAGAATTTCCTCCACTTGCGGGGCCAGGCGATGGATTTCGTCGATGAACAAAACATCGCGCGGTTCGAGATTGGTGAGCAAAGCGGCGAGATCGCCGGCGCGCGCGATCACTGGGCCCGAAGTGGCGCGAAAGCCCACGCCCAGTTCGCGGGCGATGATCTGCGCGAGCGTGGTTTTGCCGAGCCCCGGAGGCCCGAACAGCAGCACGTGATCCATGGCGTCGCCGCGGCCGCGCGCGGCGTCGACGAACACGCGGAGATTGGCCTTGGCCGCTGGCTGGCCGACGAATTCGTCGAACCCCTGCGGGCGAAGCGCCCTGTCGGCGCCTTCTCCGGGCTGACGGGCGGGCGAAAGGATGCGTTCTGCAGGTTCGGCCATGACGCTTCTTAACCGATTCGGGGTTCGCAATTCGTTCATGCAACGGCAAATCGCGTGCACCGCGTTGCGCCCGCCCACGCCCACGCCTAAGTGAGGGGCGACTACAAGCGGGTGCGCGGGTGAACGAGAAGTCTGACCTTTTGAAATCGCTGCGCATTGAGCGCGGCGCCGATGATGGTGAAGAGCCGCGCCTGCCGGGCTGGGTCGCGCCCGCCGCAGCAGGCGCCGCGATGCTGGTCGTCGGCCTTGGTGCGGGTTGGATGTTGAAACCCGCCCCGCCCCCGCCACCACCGGCGCCAATTGGGACGGCGCAAAATGGCGCTTCGGTGCAGTCCGGCGGGCTGGTCGCGTCGGGCTATGTCGTGGCGCGCCGGCAGGCGACGGTGGCGGCGGAAGTGACCGGGCGCTTGCTCGAAGTCCGCATCGAGGAAGGCCAGCGCGTGCGCCGCGGCGAGGTCCTGGCGGTGCTGGAACCGACCCTGGCGCGCGCCGATGTCGCCAGCGCACGGGCGCGCGCGGCCGCTGGCGACGCTGACCTCGCCGAAGCGCAGCGCGTGCTTGACCGCACCCGCGCGCTTTCGAACCAAGGCTACGCCAGCAATGCCGCCCTCACGGCCGCGCAATCACGTTACGATCTGGCGCTGGCGCAACGTAACGCCAGCCGTAGCGACGCACAGCGCGCCTCGGCGCAGCTTGCGCGCTACGAAATTCGTGCGCCGTTTGCTGGCGTGGTGGTGAACAAGTCCGCGCAACCGGGCGAGATCATCTCGCCGGTGTCGGCCGGCGGGGGCTTTACGCGCACTGGCGTGTGCACAATCGTGGACATGTCGAGCCTCGAGATCGAGGTCGATGTCAGCGAAGCCTATATCGCGCGCGTGTCCGAGGGGCAGCGCGTGGAGGCCGTGCTCGACGCTTACCCGGACGTGACCTTTCCCGCGCGCGTCGTTGCAACCATTCCCTCCGCCGACCGCTCGCGCGCCACCGTACGCGTGCGCATCGGCTTCGACGCGCTCGACCCGCGCATTTTGCCGGAAATGGCGATCAGCGTACGCTTTTTGGATCAAGCGAGCTGATGGCCGTTTATCGATTCCACCAACCCTTGCACCCATTCCCGGATTGCGCGCAGCGCAAGTCCGGGACCCATAAACACGATCAGTTCGTGATCCTAGGCCCCGGACTGAATGCTGCGCATCCATCCGGGGATGGGTGGTGAGTTCAAACGCAAACACAAGTACAAGATGGGCGCCGCGCCTCGGAGAAAGAAATGACCGACCTCATCCGCCTTACCGACGTTGAGAAGAACTACACCCGCGGCAAAGAGAAGATCTCCATCTTCGACAAGCTCACCATGCGCATCGAACAGGGCGATTTCGTCGCCATCATGGGCCCCTCTGGCTCAGGCAAAACGACGCTGCTCAATCTGCTCGGCGGCACCGACAAAGCCGACAAGGGCGCCATCGAGTTCGACGGCAAACGCATCGATAATCTGAACGAGGGGCAGCTGACTGCGTGGCGAGCCGCCAATGTCGGCTTTATTTTCCAGTTCTACAATCTGATGCCGATCCTGACGGCGGCGCAGAATGTCGAATTGCCGCTGCTGCTCACCAAGCTCGCGCCGAAGAAAAGGCGCGAGAATGTCGCCACAGCACTGAAAATTGTCGGCCTCGAAGACCGAGCCAAACATCGCCCGCGCGAAATGTCCGGCGGCCAGCAACAGCGCGTCGCCATCGCTCGCGCGATCGTCTCCGACCCCAAGCTCTTGCTCTGCGACGAACCCACCGGCGATCTTGACCGGACGACGGCGGACGAAATCCTTGGCACACTCCAGGTGCTCAACCGCGACCTCGGCAAAACCATCATCATGGTGACACACGACGCGCAGGCGGCGAAGTTCGCAAAGCGTACGCTGCACCTGGATAAGGGCCGCTTCGAGCAAGCGGAGCTTGCGGCATGAACGACCGTGCGTTGATGTGGAAGAATCTGTGGCGCAAGCCCGTGCGCACCATTCTTCTGGTCGTTTCGATTACGATTGCGTTCGCAATCTTGTGCGTGATGCTGAGCTTCAACGACGCAATCAGCAATGTTCGCACTTTGCCCACGCGCATGATCACGCTCTCCAAGATCAATTTCACCGAGCCGCTGCCGATGGCGCATTATGACCGCATCGCCCGCATGGAGGGCGTGGCGGTCGCGACCCACATGAATTGGTTCGGCGGCTATTTCCAGGAAATGCCCCGAGGATTCCTGCCGGTGTTCGCGGTTGACCCGGAGACGTACTTCCAAGTCTATGCTGAGGATTTGCAGATCCCGGCCGAGCAACGCGACGCCTTTTTCAACGACCCCACGGCGATGTTGGTCGCCGCGCCCGTCGCAGAAAAATTTGGTTGGCGGGTCGGCCAACGCATCCCGATCAAAAGCAACATTTTCACCAATAGCACCAGTGGAGACTCCACCTGGGAATTCATGTTGGCGGGCACGATACCGACGCCGCAGGGCAGTTCGCAAACCGGAAGCGTGCTCATTCACTACGACTATTTCAACGAAACGCGGACTTTCGGCAGAGATCGGATCGGCTGGGTGCCATTTCTCACGACTTCCGCTGAGCTTAACGACAGGGTTTCAAACGCCATAGATCAGCGCTTCGCAAACTCCGCCGATGAAACATCGACCAACGACGAAGCGACCTTCAACAAATCCTTCACCGCGCAGCTCGGCAACATCGCGCTGGTGATCACGCTGGTGGTTGGCTCGGCTTTCATCGCCATCCTGCTGATCGTGGGAACGACAATGGCGCTCGCGGTGCGCGAACGCACCAAGGAAGTCGGCGTGATGAAGACGCTCGGCTTTTCGTCGGGACGGGTTCTGCGCATGGTGCTGGGCGAGTCGATGCTCCTGGCGTTTCTCGGCGCTGGGTTTGGCGCTTTGCTGGCGCTTGGCCTGCTCGCGATGGCTGCAGGCGCCGGCGGCGGCGGGCCGCCAGTCAGCCTTGCGCCCTCTGCGTTGTTGTGGAGCGCGCTGATTGCACTGGGCCTTGGGCTGCTGACAGGCCTTGCCCCTGCGCTGCAAGCCTACCGCATGCGGATCATTGACGCGCTCGGTCGGCGCTAGGAGTTCAATTATGGCTTCCTTGCTCAACCAAATCGGCGCGGTGACCGCCCTTAATGTGCGCTCCATACCCCAACGCGGCTGGATGTCCGTCGCCAGCGTCGTCGCGGTGGCGCTGACGATCGCGGTGCTGTTGTTTTTCCTGGCTCTCTCGAACGGCCTTTCCCAAACCGTCAAAGGCTCAGGCGCCGACGATGTCGCTATAATCATCCGCGAAGGCTCCAACGCGGAGCTCAACAGCGTGGTGACGCGCGACCAACTCTCCATCCTGACCACCGGACCCGGCGTCGCACAACGCCAGGGCCGACCGTCGGCGTCGGGAGAATTACTGGTCATCGTCGACGGCGTGAAACGCTCCACCAGCACCAACGCCAACATGCCGTTCCGAGGTATTGGCGCCGAGGGTTTGGCGCTTCGACGCGGCGTGCGCATCACCGAGGGGCGGATGTTTAATCCTGGGACTAACGAGATCGTGGTCGGCGCGGGCCTGCTTCGCGAGTTCTCCGGTTTCGAGTTTGGGAAATCTATCCGCTTGCGCGGCACGACCTGGCAGATCGTCGGCGTGTTCGAGGCGCCGGGCACTGTGTTCGAGAGCGAGCTTTGGGCCGACATCGCCGTGACGCAAAGCCTGTTCAATCGCCCCAACGTCTATCAGACCATGCGCATTCAGCTGAGTTCCCCGGATGCCGTGAAGGCGTTCCAGGATTGGGCCAAGACCGACGCCCGATTGAACGGCCTCGAAGTTCTGAGCGAGCGCGCTTACTACGCGCGCCAAGCCTCGCAATCGTCAGCGGGCTTTATGTTCATCGGACTGGTGCTTGGAATCATGATGGCGATCGGCGCGCTCGCGGGCGCGCTCAACACGATGTATTCCTCCGTCGCCGCACGCTCGGCTGAAATCGCTACTTTGCGCATTATCGGCTTTTCAGGCTGGGCGGCGTTTTTTGGCACTATGGTGGAAGCGTTGATGCTCTCTGCTGCGGGCGGGGCGCTTGGCATTCTGCTTGCGTTCGTCGCCTTCAACGGGCGCACCACGTCGACTCTCGGCGCGGGTTTCACGCAGCTTGTGTTTCAGTTCCAGCTCTCTGGGGGCATCGTGTTTGCCGCAATCGTGATGGCGATTGTCATCGGCCTAGTCGGCGGCTTCTTCCCCGGCATCCGCGCGGCGCGGCAACGCCCGCAATTGGAGCTGGCTGCGCAATAGGGTTTGGCGCATGCGCGCAAAAACGGCCGGGCGGACCCGGCCGTTTTCGTAGCTAGAGCCTTGATCTAGCGCGGGCGAACGGGCGTGGGCCGCGCGGAACTCGGCCGCGAATTCGACGGCTCAGAGCGCGCGCCGCTGCCGCTGTCGCCATTAATGTCCCCAACGGCCACGCTCACGCCGCCGTCACTCGAGAGCGTGACGCCGCCTATAGAAAACGAGAAACGACGGCGCGGGCGTTCTGCTGGCGCGGCTTGGGCTGCTGGTTGGGTCGGAGCGACGTCAGCGGCGCAATGCCCGCAAATCGGCAGTTCGGGCACGATGTTCTCGTCGTCCGGCGCCGCGGCGGCTTCGCGAACGCGCTGCACCGCCGGCACAATCAGCGCGGCTTGCCCATCCTGAGGGGCGGCGATATTTGCGCCTGCGCTCTCGCTGGAGGCTTTGGGTTCCTCATAATTCAGCGAGATTTGCTCCCGGGGGGCGTTTTGGGGCGGCGGGGGCGGCGGGGGAGGGGGCGGTGAACTCTCACCCTCTACACCCGGCAGGCGGATGAAGAAATCGGCGCCCGCCCCTGCTGGCTGGGCTTGGACGTCCGAACCGCAGTGCGCGCAGATAGGCTGCTCAGGGTCGCGCGGGGCTGGAGCAGATTGCCCGCTCTGACGCGCCGCCGGGGGTGCCGCTTGCAGCTGATACGGTCCCTGCACCGAGGTTCGTTGCTCGGCCTCTCCGGAGCTGACGCGCTGCTGCGCGGCCGCGCCAGTACTTAGGGCGAGGATGGCGATCAAAGGTAGGGATGCGGCGAGAATTCGAGCTTGCATTGTCATGTCTCCTGTTTGAGGCTCTAGAGCGTCGCTCCAGAGTAGTACTCTAGAGTGATACTCTAGTGCAAGCTTTCTGAATGTGACCTAGGTAACACTCCAATCAAATGAGCCAGCCCGCCCCTAACTCCCGCGACCGCATCCTCGCGGGGGCCCTGGATCTGTTTCTGGAAGCGGATGTTGAGAGCACGTCGATGGCCGACATCTGCCGCGCGGCGGCAGTGTCCAACGGCAGCCTTTTCCATCACTTCCCCAGCAAGGAGGAATTGGCGCTCCAGATCGTGCTGGCGCTGCGGCGCGAATATTGGGACTTCGTGCTGGCGCGGATGGAGCCGATCGAAGACGCGATGGAAGGCGTGGCCGGCGTAATCCGCGCCGCCTTCGAGTATCACCGCCGCTTTCCCGATCGCTACAAACTCAGCCGCAGTGACGCAGCACCGTGGATGCGCGGCAATGCAATTCGGTTGCGCGACGACAACGCGCCCTATCGCGGCCGCGCCGGGCGCTGGATCGCCGCGCACGCGGCCGCGGGGCGCTTGCCGTTGCTGTTGCCGGAGATTTATGGCGCGCTTCTCTTCGGCGCGCCGCACTGGATTCTACAGAACGCGCATTCCGGGCCAGAGCCCACCGATTTGAAAGCTGCAGAAGATCAGCTTGTGTACACCGCGCAAAACGCGCTCACGCCTTAGGCGCGCCTGGCGCAAAGCGCCGTAAATTTATGTGGCAACGCCGCTATGTTGCGGCCTTCTTCTGCGAGCGCTCACCGGCTCACTTCTTTCAGCGCAGCACGTATCAATTCCGGCGCGGGCGCGTCGGCTTCGAATTGTTTTGCCGCGGCCGCGACCGCGCGCGAGGCGCTCGATTGATCGATGCCGAGATTGACCAAAGCCGACACTGCCTCCGCCCTCGCGCCGCCCACGGCAGCCGCGCCCAGCGTACGCGCACCGCCGCCGACAGAAACAAACCCCTTCGGCCCCTGCTTGGCGGCGAGCTCCTGCGCCAAGCGCGCGGCGAGTTTCGGGCCAACGCCATTGGCGCGGGCGAACGCGGCTTTGTCCTGCAGCGCAATCGCGTCGACGAGCGCTTCCGGCGGCATCGCATCGAGAATGCCGAGCGCGACCTTGGCCCCGACGCCGGGGATGGTCTGCAGATGCGCGAACCAAGCGCGCTCCTGCTCGCTGTCGAACCCGAACAGACGGATCGCATCTTCGCGCACATGGGTTTCGATCATCAACCGCGCCGGCGCGCCGACGCTGAGGCGCCCCAAAGTCCGCGCCCCCGCCTGCACCACGTACCCCACACCGCCGACCTCGATCAGCGCGTTATCCTCGCCGACCGCCGCAACCGTGCCGCTCAACGAACCAATCATAAAACTGCTCCGGCGCCACTTGGTGGGCGGATTCGCGGTTTGGACCAAAGGGGTTTGGCAAATTCGCCCCAGCGCAGGCGACGCCTACATTCCCACTCTCCGCCGCATTCCCGCATGCGCAGCATGGCAGAGCGCCACGCCCAGTGCATCGGCGGCGTCGGCGGTGAGTTCACCGGCGGTCGGCAGCAGGCGGCGCACCATGAAGGCGATCTGGTTCTTGTCGGCGCCGCCTGAGCCGACAACGGCCTTCTTGATGGTCGCCGGCGAATATTCGGCGACGACCACGCCGCGCCGCGCCGCGGCCGCCAGCGCCACACCGCGCGCCTGGCCGAGCGCGAGGGCGGCGCGGGCGTTGTTGTTGACGTAGGTTTCCTCGACCGCGACTTCGTTTGGCTGGTGCGCGTCTAGCACTTCGCCCAATTGCTCAAACAAGCACAACAAGCGCGAGGCCAATTGCTGTTTCGGCGCTGGCGCGATCACGCCATGGGCGATGTAGGAAAGCCGCGCGCCTTCGCTCGCCACCAATCCCCAGCCGCACCGATTGAGGCCAGGATCGATCCCCATTATCACCACAGCGCTCATAACCTCACCCCTTGGTGCGCGCGTCGAGAGCGAGCCGCGCCGCCACCGTCACGTAGATGATCCAGAACAAATTGTTCGCCTGCAGCGCGTGGCTCTCCGAGAGCGTGTAGAGCGCAAACACTGCGAGCAGCGCCGGCGCCCACAGCCCCGCATCGGCGCGGCTCATGGCGGCGATGCCGCGCATCAGAGTTGCGCATGTCTGCAGCGCGAATAACGCTATTCCGGCGCGCCCCAATCCCAGCGATAATTCCAGCCAACTCGAATGCGCCGACGCCACTTTCCAGCCCACGGCTTCGCGCACCCAATAGGCCGGCCCGGCATCGGGTAGCCAGAAGGCGTAATAGCCGTAACCGAGCCAGGGTCTGGCGGCGATGGCGGGCCCCGTAGCCTGCCAGATGTCCGTGCGCCCCGTTAATGTGAGATCGCGTCCGAGCAATTCGACTAGAAGTTCGGGCGTCAACACGAATGCGCCGGCCCCGATAATAAGTAGAACGGCGAAAGTCCCAAGTGCTGCGATCGCTGCGATAGGCCCGCGGCGCTGCAAGGCAGCTACGCCCATAATGCCCATTGCAAGCAGGGTAGCGACCAAGGCCGTCTTTGAAGTAGAGAGCAGCACAAGCGTGAAAGCCCCAAGAGCCGCTAGTGACCACAGCATGCGCCGTTGCGGACTGACCCAGGCCGCGGCTGCGCAAACCGCAACCGCAAGCGCCATGATGCCGCCGAGCGTGTTCTTGTGGGTCCAAAGCCCAGACCACGCGCCGGGATGCTCGGCTGTCATGCGGCCGATATCCGGCGCCAGAAGCGCAAGCGCGAATGAGCCGGCGACAAGGACCACGAAGCCGCCCGCCAGCACTTGCACAAGCTCACGCCACGAATAGCGCCACGCCAGGTAGAACGCGAACAGCATGGTGAGGCCAAGCCATGCGCCTCGGCGCAGCGTCGCACTCGGGTCGATTGACCAGAGAGTGGAAGCGAGCGCCAGTCCAAACAGGGCGAGCAGCAAGGGCGCGACGCGCAGAATCGCCCATGCATGTGCACGATCTCGCCAAGCCGCAAAGGCGAGGAACGCGTAGGCTGGCAGGAAGAACCACCGCGCATAGCCCGGCGGTTCGAGCGCGCCCTGCGCCTGGGCGATTGCAGCGAACAGCGGTTCAGAGAATTGCGCAAGACAAAGCGCGGCGGCGAGGGGCTCCCATCGCGCCGGGGCGGCGATTGCGCCGCGCGCTAAGGCGTGGTCGGCGACCGCTAGCGTCATGGGGACTAGGCGATGCTCCCAAACCCTTGCCAAAGCGCTAAGAGGCGCCCAGCATGGGAGAAACAATCCTTGGAATGTGGGGTCCCCATGTCGCTACGATTCGCCGTTCTTGCGGCGCTAGTTTTCTCCGGCCTCACTGGTAACGCGGGCGCGCAGACGCCCAGCGCCGCTGAACAAGCGCAGGCGCTCGATATCTATCGCACGGTCGTTTCGCTCGATTCATCGGTGGAAGGCGGCCAGACCCCTGCGCTCGCCGCCGGCTTGGCCGAGCGGTTCCGTGCGGCGGGGTTCCCGGCCGAGGACGTACATGTTCTGCCCCACGCCGCCACGGCGTCGCTGCTGGTGCGCTATCGCAGCGCCGGGACGGGTGCGCGTCCGATCCTGTTCCTCGCGCATATGGATGTCGTACCGGCGCGGCGCGCCGACTGGGAGCGGGACCCGTTCACATTGATCGAGGAGAACGGCTTCTTCTTCGGCCGCGGCTCGCTCGACAATAAATCGGGCGTCGCCCTGCTCAGCGCGACATTCCTGCAATTGCGCGCCGAAGGCTTCGTTCCTTCCCGCGATCTCATCATCTGGTTCTCCGGCGACGAGGAAACCTCCGGAGACACTACCGCAGCACTGCTCCGCGATCATCGTGACCTGATCGGCGACGCTGAGTTCGCGCTCAATTCCGACGCTGGCGGCGGCTTGCTGTCGAGCGAGGGCGAGCCGCGCGCTTATTTCCTGCAAACCGCCGAGAAAACCTATGCTGATTTCACTCTGACGGCGCGCAATGCAGGCGGCCATTCGTCGTTGCCGCGCGCCGACAACGCCATCTTCGATCTAGCCGACGCGATCAATCGCATCCGCGCGTTTCAGTTTCCGGTCATGTGGAACGACACCACGATCCAGAGCTTCCGCGCTACCGGCGCCGATGTCGGCGGCGAGGACGGTGCGGCGATGTTGCGCTTTGCCCAGCGTCCGGGTGACCGACGCGCTGCGGCGCAACTCTCGAGCAATCCTGCCTATGTGGGGCAATTGCGCACAACTTGTGTGCCAACCATGCTCGGCGGCGGACACGCTCCCAACGCGCTGCCGCAATCGGCGACCGCAAACGTGAATTGCCGCATTTTCCCGGGTGTTTCGGTCGCAAATGTGCAAGCCGAATTGCAGCGCCTGACTGGCGCGTCAGTCGCGGTGAGCTTGGCGCAACCATCGAACGCTAGCGACGCCTCGCCTCTGCGCGACGACGTGATCGCGGCCCTGACAAGCGCGGTGCATGCCAATTACCCCGGTGTTCCGGTGACGCCGTCGATGTCGGCGGGCGCGACAGACGGTCTGTTCTTCCGCGCCGCCGGCATTCCGACCTATGGAGTCGGCGAGGCGTTTCTGCGCGAGGAGGACGAATTCTCCCACGGCCTCAACGAGCGCAATCCGGTGCGCAGCTTCTATAACGGGCTGACCCATTGGCGGTTGCTGATAACAGCTTTGGCTGGGCCGGCGTGAGCTTGTTCACCGGCCCTCCGCGGGATATGAGCGCTGCGTTGGGGGAAAGAACATGAGCTTTTGGCAGACGCTTTTTCGGCTGATCTTCGGTAAGCCGGGCTCGGCCCGTAAGCCGCCTGCGCCGCGAAACTCCCCGTCGCCGCAACGACGGGAATCTCCGGCTGCGGCGCCGGAGCCAGTCCCCCCGCCGATAGCGGCGCCACAACAACAACCCGCACCTGCGCAAGCAGCGCCAGCCCCGGAACAACCCGCACCTGCGCCTGAAGAAGCAGCGCCTCCGCCAGCGCCAGTGCAACCAGCGCAAGCGGAAGCAGCGCCGGCGCCGGAACCGCCAGCGCCTCCGCCAGCAGAAGCACCGCCTCCACCAGCACAACCCGCACCAGCACAAGCCGAAGCGCCGCCCCCATCTCCGCAAGAACAGCCTGCGCCGGTCGCCGTTGCGATCGAACTCGGATGCGTCGACGCCAATGTCAGCGACGACGCCTGCGCCGCGTATCTCAGCGTGGTGGAACGGACTACGCGTCTGCATCTTACGGACGTCGCCAATACGCTCGACAAGGTCACGACCAAGCGCATGCCCCCGCCAGCGCCCGGCGCGATGAGTGTGGCTCAGGTGCAGGCAAGCCTTACTGCACTAGGCTTTTTTCCCGGCGGCGAAGCCGACGGTATTTGCGGCTATCGCACCCATTCGGCGATCCGCTTGTTCCAGGAATACGTGCGTTCGGTGGAGAAGCAGGCCTGCGTTCCTGACGGGCGCTTTGGGCCGAAGACGCAGGCGCATTTGCAGCGCTGGCTCGATTCCGGCGCCCGCCCCGATTGGTCGCCGCAAGCGGGCGAATATGAGGCGTGGCTGGGTCTGCTCGAAGCAGCGAAACAGAAATATCTTGCGCAGCCTGGGCCCGTGCTGGAGAAGGTCAACGCCTTCGCGGGCGCCAGCGATACGCGTAAAGTACAGGATTGGGATTTCGCCGGACCCGGCAATATCCATCTCATCGGCGTACGGCGCAATGAGGCCAACAACAAGTTCGACGACGTGTTCGTGCTCTTGATGAAGGGGCTGGTGTTCAAATTCCAGGGCAGCACCGAGCCCGGCGCAAGCGAACACCCAGAAGGTCCTCCACATCTCGCGCCCGGGCAGCACAATTATCATTTCGGCTGGCACAAGCGCAGCTATCTCGCCCTGCGGCCGCAAAGCGCAGGCGTACTGATCGCGCGCGCGGGGGCCGACAAACGCCTCGATGAAGCCGACTGGGAAAAAGGCCTACGGCCGGAGCCGACGATCAACATCCATTGGGGCGGACGCGGCATGGGCCGCGACGTCAATCATTGGTCGGAGGGCTGCCAGGTCATCAATGGCGAAGTGTACGTCAATCCGGCGGGCGAAATGGTCAGTTGCAGCGCCTTCGCCGCGACATCGCCTGGCGAAGCTGCGACCCGCCACGACAAGACCCGCGGCGCTTACAATGTGCTCGTCGATCTGGTGACCGCGCTTTCAGGCGACATGCCAAGCAACACTGTGAAATACACATTGCTGACCGAGCCCGACCTCGATCTCGCGCCGCAATTGAAACAAAGCCTCGCGGACTCGCGCGAGCGGCTGCTGCAGAAAATTTAGCTCCACCGCCGCTCCGCAATTGGCGCGGCGGCGGAACCAGTCAGAACCGATACCCGATCGCGGTAGAAAACACCCACGGATCGATATCGACGTCGGCGCTGACGGGGCCCAAATCCGTGTCGATGTCGACATTGGTGTTGATCCAGAGGCGGCGCGCATCGACGTTGAGCGACCAATGTTCGTTGAAGCGATAATCGAAACCCACCTGCAGCGCGGGGCCGAAGCTCTCGTCGTAATCGATGCTGTTGACCGGCCCGGGCGGGCTGGGCGGGGTTTCATCATCGATGAACGCGGTGTAGTTCACGCCCGCGCCGACATAGGGCTCCACTGCGCCGAAATTGGTCCAGCGGTATTTCAGCGTCACCGTCGGCGGAAAATGCGTGACCTCGCCAAGATCCACATCGCCGGCGATTGTGTTCACGGCGACGACATCGTGGGTAGCCACACAGCAGAGCAACTCCGCCGAGATATTGTCGGTAAAGAAATACTCCAGCTGCAGCGATGGAACCCATTCATCTGAAATATCGACATCACCGCCAATGCTCACATCGGCGCTTTCGTCCGGGAGCACCCCGGACACGCCGACCTTTATCTGCACATTGTCAAGCACGCCCGCCTGCGCGGGCGTCGCAAACGCCAAGGCCGCGGTCAGCGCGATGCCTGCAACACCAACAATAACTCGCATGCTTTCCCCTTTCTGGTGATCTGTACAAAACATCCTGACGCCAGCGTCAGGATTGGGATTTGAGCCAGATCAAGGGGAAGCGCGACCGAGCGGCGCAGCCCGTGCTCAACCATTTTTAAAGACTAATGCACCCGCCTACGTGAAGCCCCTACATGAAACCCATGTCGCGCTCGTAGCTACGGAAGCGGCGACCGCTATCGACGTAAATGGTCTGCCCAGTAATCGCCGGGCTCTCGATCAAAAAGCGCGTCGCGCGCGCCACGTCTTCCGGCGTAGGCCCGCTGTGTAGCGGCGTATCGTTATGCAGGCGCTCGAAATCGGCTTGGCCCTGCCCTGGCGCCGGCAGAACGTAACCCGGCGCCACCGCATTGACGCGCACGCGAGGCGCCAACGCCCGCGCCAACAATTCGGTGGCGCCGGCGAGCGCGTACTTCGACAGCGTGTAGGAGAAATGGTCCGGATACGGGCTCGCCAGTTTGAAATCGAGGAAGTTCACGATCACCCCGTGCGCGCCCTCGGGCAGCGCCTCGGCGAATTCGCGCGCCAGCAGCGAGGGCGTGAACGTGTTGATCGCGATGTGGCGCTCAAGCGCCGCTTCGGTGAGCGTGTCGATGGTGTCGTGCTCGAACATCGCTGCGCAGTTTATAAGCGCCCTGATAGGCGCGCCGGCTGCCTGCACCGCATGCGTGACGAGGCCATGGCGCGCGGCGTTGTCGTCGAGATCGGCGCCGACCGCAACGGCCCTGCCTCCCAGCGCCTCGATCTCGGCCACTACTTCACGGGCCCCATCCGCCGAAGTGCGGTAGTGCACGACAATACCCCATCCCGCTCGCGCCAGATCGAGCGCGACCGCGCGGCCAAGCCGCCGCGCACCGCCGGTGACGAGGGCGTAGCTCAACGCTTCTCCCTCCGTATCGTCACCGCCACGAGGCCATCGCCGGAGAGCACGGACGGCTTCTTCACGTGAACTTCCACCCAGCGCGTCCGCGGCGAAAGCGCCAAACAATGCCCCGCGACGCGGTCAGCGAGGGTTTCGATCAGATGCGCGGGCTCGCCGAGATCGTCGCGGATAAAGTGGATGATGCGATCATAATCCACAGTCGCGCCGATCCGATCGTTGCGCAGATAGTCCGGCGGATCGGCAAGCGCGAGCGCCACTGACACCAGCACTTCCTGCGGCTGCGCGCGCTCGGGCTCGGGCACGCCGACGCGAACCAGAGCTCGGGCGTCCTCGATGCGAATGACGTGAAGGTCGCTCATCGCCGCCACCCTACTCAGCCAAACGCGATCAGGCCAGCGCCAAGCGCCACGACCAGTGCGCCCAGCCAACGCCGAAGGCCGAGGCGCTCGCGCAGCAGCACGAAGGCGATCAAGACGCCCCAGACCACTGACGTCTCCCGCAGCGCGGTCACCTGCGCGATCGGCGCAGTCGTCTGCGCCCAGAGCACCAAGCCGTAGCCGCCAAAACTCGCCACGCCGATGGCGATCCCCCGCAACGGCGCGATTGCCGCGTCGGCAAAAAGCCCGCGGCCGCGGCGCCAGAGCGCAAACGCCATCATTGGCGCAGACTGCAGTATCATTTGCCAACCGAGATATTGCAGCGCATCACCCGCAGCGCGCGCGCCCAGCGCATCGACCAGCGAGTAAGCGGCGATCGTGAGCCCACAGCTCAACGCCCACAGGGTCGCCCGCAGCGGCGCCCGTGGGCTTGCCCCCACCGCGAGCACGCCGGCCGAGACCAGTGCAATGCCCAGCGCTTTCAGCGGCGGCGGGATTTCCTGCGCCGTCAGCGCCGCGCCGATCGCCACCAGCAGCGGCGCCGAACCGCGCGCGAGCGTGTAGATGTGGGAGAGATCGCCCAGATCGTAGCTTTTGAACAAGGTCAGCCAATACAGCATGTGGATAGCGACCGAGACGGCGATGAAGGGCCAGGCCTCCGCGCGCGGCACACCCAAAAACGAGACGATAATGGCGCCTGACCCTAGTCCGCCGATCGCGATCAGAAAACTATCGACAAGGCGATCGCGCCCGCCCTTGAGCATTGCATTCCAGCTGGCGTGGATCAGCGCGGAGGTCAGAGCGGCGGCGACAGCGAGGGGCGGCATGAATCAATATGGACCGCCGACGCCCCCGTCGGCCAGCACCGAGATTGCCGGCGGGGGCACGCCCGGTCCATAAGTGCGCCCATGAGTCAAAAAGAGTTCGACCTCATTGTTTACGGCGCGAGCGGCTTTACTGGCCGTCTCGTAGCGGAATATTTGCTCAAGGTTTACGGTGCGTCAGGCGCGACACGCTGGGCGGTGGCGGGACGCGACGCGGCCAAGCTTGCAGCAGTGATGGCGGAGCTGGGCGCGCCTACGAGCCTCCCCGCGATTGCGGCCAACGCCAGCGACCCTGCCTCGCTCGATGCCCTGGCGCAGCGCGCGAGCGTCATCCTCACCACCGTCGGCCCCTATCAGCTCTACGGAGAGCCGCTGGTGGCGGCATGTGCGCGCGCGGGGACCGATTATGTCGATCTCTGCGGCGAGCCCGCTTGGATGGCGCAGATGATCGAGCATTATGAGAGCACGGCGAAAGCGAGCGGCGCGCGCATCGTGTTTTCTTGCGGCTTCGATTCAATCCCTTTCGATTGCGGCGTCTTTTACCTGCAGCAGCAGGCGATGGAGCGCTTCGGCCAGCCCTTCAAGCGCGTGCGGGGACGCGTGCGCACGATGAAGGGCGGTTTCTCTGGCGGCACGTTGGCGAGCATGCTGGCGACTTTGGAGGCCGGCCGGCGCGATCCGAGCATCATCAAGACAATGACCAATCCCTACGCGCTCGTCTCCACCTCTCCGGGCGTTCGCCAGCCGCGCGGCGACGCGGTCATTCACGACGAAGGGATCGGCTGGTCAGCGCCCTTCGTCATGGCCGCCATCAACACCAAAAACGTTCACCGCTCCAATGCTCTCACGAATTATCGCTATGGGCGCGATTTCACCTATGACGAAATGCAGCTGATGGGCGAAGGCGAGAAAGGCAAGAAACGCGCGAAGGCGGCGTTGGGCCAATCGCGGATGCAGATGGCGTTGCTCGCGTTTGCACCAACGCGGGCGCTGTTGCGGCGGTTTGCGCTGCCAAAGCCGGGCCAGGGACCCTCGAAAGAAGAGCGCGAATACGGCTCCTACGAAGTGTTGTACGTCGGCGACATGGGCGACGGCGCGGGCGATGGCCGCACGCTGCGCGCGTCAGTCAGCGGCGACAAGGACCCAGGCTACGGCTCCACCTCGAAGATGATATCGGAGGCGGCATTGTGCCTGAAGGACATTCCGCGCGCGACCACGCCTGGAGGAATATGGACGCCCGCGGCGGCGATGGGCGAAGGACTGATTGCGAGACTGCAGGAGAAGGCGGGGTTGCGGTTTGGGGTGGAGCGGTGAGTCCTTAAGGCTGAGAATTTGCTCACCCGACTGATTCATCTCACGACCCATTCCCGGATTGCGCGAAGCGCAAGTCCGGGACCTAGGATCACGAACGGTTCGTGTTTATGGGCCCCGGACTGAATGCTGCGCATTCATCCGGGGATGGGTGGTGAAAGACCTGCGCTAAGCCAGCCCAACCTGAGCCTTTGCAAGGGAGATCAATATTGCCTTGGCGATGTCGAAAGTGATGCCCTTGAAGCCATCGCCCACTTGCCGCTTGAGTTGCTGCCAGCGCGAGCTATCCTTGCTGAGTTGAAGAAATTCATGTCCGTCCCAGGACAACTCGAAGGGATAGACCTTTATGATCCGATCAGAGGTCGAGCTCCTGATCGTCTCTACGACAATCAGATTTGCCTGAGCCATCAGCCGCAGGTGGTAGGCAACCTCCTGACAGCTGAACCCTTCGAACGCCAACTCGCGCTCAATGTCGCCGTCGTTCATAACGCTGAAGCTGTCTCTTTGCTCAAAGAACAAGAGTATATCCCGGACAAGATCGAGGTCTCTTCTCATGGGCTAAGGCTCGCGCAAAACCGCTGCACCCGCGAGCACGCATCCTCCAGCGCCGCGTTCGAGGCGGCGTACGAAATCCGGAACGCCGGCCCCAGCCCGAACGCCGTGCCCTGCACCACCGCGACGCACTCGGCCTCCAGCAATTCCAGCGCGAACGTCTCGTCGTTGTCGATCACTTTGCCCGCCGGCGTTTTCTTGCCGATCAGCGCCGCGCATGAGGGATACACGTAGAACGCGCCCTCGGGCGTCGGGCATTTCAGGCCTTGCGCTTGATTCAGCATCGAGACCACCAGATCGCGGCGGCCTTCGAACAACTTCTTATGCCTCGGAATGAAATCCTGCGGGCCGTTCAAGGCCTCAACCGCCGCCCATTGCGAAATTGAGCATGGGTTGGAGGTGGTTTGAGCCATCACATTGGCCATCGCCTTGATCAGCCATTCGGGGCCGGCCGCATAGCCGATTCGCCAGCCGGTCATCGAATAGGCTTTCGACACGCCGTTCATGGTCAAGGTGCGGTCGTAGAGACGCGGCTCGACTTGCGCGATGGTCTTGTACACGAAGTCGCCATAGATGAGATGCTCGTACATGTCGTCGGTGAGCACGTGCAGGTGCGGAAAATCGATCAGCACCGCCGCGAGCGCCTTCAATTCGCTCTCCGTGTAGGCCGCGCCCGAGGGGTTGGACGGCGAATTCAGCAGCACCCATTTGGTGTGCGGCGTGATCGCCTTGGCCAGCACTTCGGGTCGCAGCTTGAAGCCGTCGACAATGCTGGTTTCAGCGAACACCGGCGTACCGCCGCAGAGCAGCGCCATGTCAGGATAGCTCACCCAATAGGGTGTGGGGATTACGACTTCGTCGCCCGGATTGAGCGTCGCCATGAAGGCGTTGAAGATGACGGGCTTTCCGCCGGGCGAAACGTTGACCTGGGAGCGCTTGTATTCAAGCCCATTCTCGCGCTTGAATTTGGCGACGATGGCGTCCTTCAGCTCAGGAATGCCGTCGACATCGGTGTATTTGGTCTTGCCCTCGCGCAGTGCGCGGATGGCGGCTTCCTTGATGTTGTCAGGCGTATCGAAATCGGGCTCCCCGGCGGAGAGCGCGATGCAATCCTTGCCGGCTGCCTTGAGCGCGCGCGCCTTCGCGCTCATGGCCATAGTGGCGGAGGGTTTCACGCGGGAAAGTGCTTGGGAGACGGCGTTGCTCATGGCCGCACACGAACCACACTCGCGTGTGATTCACAACGCTGTTGATTGGACACTGCACCAACGGCGTTTTTTGATCTCAGTATTTCCTACCCCGTCATTCCGGGGCTCGCGGAGCGAGAGCCCGGAACCCAGGGGATCGTAGAGCGCCGTGCGTTTGCCCCTCCGGGTTCGGCTTCGCCGCCCCGGAATGACGGAGCTGTACATGATTGCGCTCGAATCAGGTTTTGGCGCGACCGGTATCAGTTTTCCCGTCCCCAGTTCGGCGCCGGCGTGTCCTGGCCGGCTTCGATCACCTCCCGGCGCATGCGGCGGGCGCGATCGAACAGATCGTAGAGCGTGTCGCCGTCACCCCAGCGAATGGCGCGCTGCAGCGCGGCCAGATCCTCCGAGAATCGCCCCAGCACTTCAAGCACCGCCTCACGATTGTTCAAGAACACGTCGCGCCACATGGTGGGGTCAGAGGCGGCGATGCGGGTGAAATCGCGGAAACCGGAGGCGGAATATTTCACCACTTCGCTCTCGGTGACACTCTCGAGGTCCTCTGCCATGGCCACAATGTTAAATGCGATCAGGTGCGGCAGATGGCTGGTCACGGCGAGCACCACGTCATGACGCGGCGCGTCCATGCGCTCCACCTCCGCGCCCAGCGCGCGCCAGAACGCTTCCAGCCGATCAACAGCAGCGGCGTATTCGGGGCGCTCGTCGGGTAGCGGTGTCAGAATATGCCAGCGGCCTTTGAACAGCGCTGCAAAGCCTGCTTCGGGGCCGGAATGCTCGGTGCCCGCAATGGGATGGCCAGGCACAAGCAGAGCGTCTGCGGGCACAACTGCGCTCAGCGCCTCGATCACGGCGCCCTTCACCGAGCCTACATCGGTAACAATCGCGCCCGGCTTCAGCGCTTCCGCGCAAGCCGCCAGCGCCGACCCCATCGCTCCAACCGGCACCGCGAGCACGACCAGATCCGCGCCAGCGACGGCGCTGGCGGAATCAGCGCACACCTCGCCCAAGCCCAGCGCAAGCGCGCGCGAACGCACCTCAGCGTCGCGATCGTAAAGCGCCACCACGCGCGCTGCGCTGGAGGCGCGGGCCGCCAGCGCAATCGATGCGCCGATCAGGCCGGCGCCGAGGATGGCGATGCGTTCGAAAATCATCGCGTCAGACACGCGCATAGGCGCCAAGCACGCGCACGCTTTCGAGCCCATAGCGCGTCAACGCGCCCACACGGGGATCGTCCAAGCCGATGAAACCCTCGATGCGCAGCAGTACTCGCGGTTCGGCGCGCGCCACTTCCTGGCCGTCGAGGCCGCTGTCCTTGAGCGCGCGCTGCACGCGGTGGTGCGGGTCGAAACCAATCAACAGCGTGACATCGCCACCCGCGGCTTCGGGCGGCGCTACCGCGAATACGCACGCTTCCGGTGTCTCGTTGGCGGCGCCCAGGAGCGGCAAGCCGGCGATCAGGTTCAAATCGTGAAAGCGGCGCTCGCACAAAGCCGGCCACCATGCCCCTACCCCGGGTGCGGCCGGCCAGGGCGTCACCGCCACGCATTGGCCGGGTTGTTCGAGAGCCCGCGACAAAGCCGCTTGCGGCTCGCCCACATGCTGAATTCTGGTGCGCGCGCCAAAATGACGACGCGCGATATCGAACATACGCGAGAGGTCGCCGCGCCCACCGCCCACCACCACGTCGATGACGCGCTGTCGACGTAGGCTAGCGCCGATCAAGGCGCGCCACACTTCAACGATGAATTCACGATCCAGCGCCGCCGGCGCCGCGGCAATCAGCTGGCGCAACAGCATCACTTCGCGGCCAGGCCGCATGGGCAGGCCCGTCTGATCTTTCATGCCCGCCAGCCGGTCGGCAAAGTGCATCCGCTGCGACAAGAGCGACATCAAGGCGGCGTCGATCTTGTCGATTTCAGCGCGCACCGCCTCGAGCGAGTCGGCCGGCCCGGGAGCGGGATCGTCCATGCCCTGAACCATACGAACATTTCACCGAAAGCCAAATCACCGCGCGCAGCAAGCGCCAGCCGCGATCGACGCGCACCTGAAACGATCGCAAGCTGCAGTGAAAAACCAATGGGTGCGTAAGCCGCGACGCAGTTTATAGCTAACGCCCATGATTCACACCGGAGCTGCACGCGTGCAAGCGGCGGGGGGCGTTCGCTCCCTGGCGTTCGATTCCAAGGCCAAACTGCACCTCGCGAACGGAGAAGCGATCGCGCCCTTAACCATGGCGTTCGAAACCTACGGTTCGCTCAATTCCGAACGCAGCAATGCTGTGCTGGTCTGCCATGGGCTCAACGGCGATCAATTTGTGGCAAGCCCCAACCCCGTCACCGGCAGGCCGGCGTGGTGGCCGCGCATCGTTGGGCCGGGCAAACCGATCGACACCAACCGCTTCTTCGTGGTGTGCGCCAACGTGCTCGGCGGCGCTATGGGCACAACAGGTCCCGCCAGCACCGCGCAGGATGGGCAGCCCTACGGCTTGCGCCTCCCCCCGATCGCGATCTCCGACATGGTGCGCGCCCAATGCATGCTGGTGGAGGCGTTGGAGGTTGAAACCCTCTTCCTCGCCATTGGCGCGGGCTTCGGCGGGATGCAGGCATTGCAATGGGCGAGCGCCTATCCAAACCGTGTGTTCGCGTGCGTGACAATTGCATCCGCGGCGCGGCAGTCGGCGCACAATATCGCGCTGATGGAACTGGGCCGCCAGGCGATCATGGCCGATCCAGACTGGCGCCAGGGCGGCTATCTCGCACACGGCGTGCGTCCGCAGAAAGGCGGCGCGGTTGCGCGCATGGCCGCGTGCATCGCCGGGCAGCCCGCTTCTAGGGTTCGCGCCAGTTTCGACCAGGCGCGCGCGCTGGAGCGATTTACCTTCGCCCCCGATAGTTCCGCCGAGGGCATCGAGCGCATCGACGCCAATTCTTTCTTGTACGTGTCGCGGGCGATCGATGCGTTCGACCTCGCCGCCGATTTCGGCGGCTCGCTCGCCAACGCGTTCACAAACTCGGCGACCCGCCACGGCGTGTTCGCGTTCTCCAGCGATTGGCGCTACCCCCCGCACGACAGCCGCACCATCGTACGAGCGCTGATGGCTGCGGGCGCGGAGGCTTCGTTTGTCGAGATCAAGACTGAGAGCGGCCACGACGCTTACCTGGGCGAAGAGCCGGCCTTCGAAGCCGCGCTCACCGGGTTTGTCGACTCCGCCGCCGCGGCACGCGGATTGGCGCTGCAAGGCGGGAAGTCATGATGGCCCAACTCGCGCTTGTGCATCCAGTTCCCGAGCCGCAATCGGCGCCGCGTGGCGATCACGAAGTGATCGCGCTTATGGTGGGTGAAGGCGCCAAGGCGCTTGATGTCGGCTGCGGTGATGGGGCGCTGCTCAGCTTGCTTGCCCGCGAACGGCGCGCGCGCGCCAGCGGCGTCGAACTCGACCGCGTCAAGGCGCACGCATGCGTGGCGCGCGGCTTGTCGGTGATGCAGGCCGACGCCGAAACGGAACTGGCGGCGTTTCCGGCCGGCGCGTTCGATACGGTTATCTTCTCCCGCAGCCTGCAGGGCTTCCGCCGGCCCGGCGCGGTTTTGCGCGAAGCGGCGCGGATTGGCTCACAGGTGATCGTGTCGATCGGCAATTCGGCTCATTGGCGCTCGCGCCTGCACCTGCTGACCAAGGGCGCGATGTCAGAGCCTCCTGGATGGGGCGGCTTCGAACAAGCGCACCGTTGGAGCATTCGCGATTTCGCCGCACTTGCAAGAGCGACGGGACTGAAGATCGAGCGCGCCGCGCCGATGTCGCACAGCCGCCCTGGCGCGCCGTTCGCGAAATCGCTCTGGCGCGCCAATTGGTTTGCGGAGGAAGCCGTGTTTCTGCTGACCGCCTAACCAATCCGCGCGCTGTACGCATCTGGTCAAACGTCAGCGAGGGCGAACGCGATGCGTCCCATCAGCCCGCGCGGCTTGAGGCGCCCTTCGGTGGCGAACAAGCAAATGCATTCTTCGCCGGGCTGCACCACGGGCAAATGCTCGAGATCAGGTTCCGCGGCGGCGAAATCACCCACCTGAAATAGCCCCACCTCGTCGCGATAAGCGCCCTTGAGCACAGTGCAGAACTCCACACCGGAATGGCCGTGCCGCGCCGTCGGCATGCCCGGCTTCACCGACAGCACATAAACACGATTGTCGCGCGCGTGCGGGGTGTCCACCGCGGCTACCCACACACCCGGCGCCACCCAGCGGCGCGACCGCAGCGGCAAGCGATCAAGCAACGGACGATTATCGGCGGCGGCAGGCGCTGTTACCTCGCCCAAGCGCGCCATCACCTGCTGCAGCGCGCCGGCGCTGAGTTCTGCTTCGGGGAGATCGATCATCGACGCGCCGGAGGCCGCTTCAAAGATGCGCACCTTTGCGCGGCATTGAGCGCAGGCGCCCACGTGCACGCCTACGACCAGGCCAAACCCCGGCTCGAGCGCTCCGGCGGCGTATGACGCCAACACTTCGTCGGACGGATGATGACGCGGGGTCATCGGTACTGCTCCCATTGGATTTTAAGCTTCGCGAGCGCCAAACGCATGCGTGATTTCACTGTCCCGAGCGGTAGCGAAAGGCGTTCGGCAATTTCTGAGTGCGGATGATCCTCAAAAAAAGCGAGCCGCACCACTCGGCGCTGGTCCTCCGGCAGGGTTTCCAGCGCCGCGGCGATGCGCGCTTCTTCTTGGTCACGCGCCACCGCATCGTCGGGCGCCTCCTCGCGGCTCGCCTCGGAAACGTCTGCCATTTCACGGTAGGCGAGTTGCACCTTTTCGCGGCGAAGCCCATCGATCCAGGCGTTGCGGGCGATCACATAAACCCAAGTCGATGCTTTCGCCTTCTTGGGATCGAACGTGGCCGCCCGGCGCCAGAGGGTTACCATCGCGTCCTGCGCCAAATCCTCCGCCACCGCGCCAGGCGCGCCTAGTCGCAACAAATACGACTTTACCTTGGGCGCAAACCTGGCGAACAGCGTGGCGAATGCCTCGCGATCGCCGGCTGCGGTGCGAACCAACAATTCATCGTCGTCGGTCGTTTCGGCGCGGCTGTTCACGAAGGCCGCCCTCCCGCGGCGCCCGTGCGCCCAAAACCCGGCCTCTTGAGGATAGGCAAGCGCGCGCATCTGGCAAGATACGCGTACGGTGCACCCGCGGATCAGTGGTTCGGGGCCGGCCCGCTGACCGTCGCCAACCCGATTCAGAGATATGAAAGCCACCAGTCGCGCCGACGGCGTTTCAGCGCCGCCCAAAAAGCGCAGAGTGGATACAGCAAAGCCAACACCACAACCCAAGCGGCATAGGTCCATGGCAGCGAAAAGCCGAGCCGTTCAACGCCCGGGGCGCCGGTGAAATTATTGACGAAAAAATTGAACAAGAGGCTCGGATCGCGCCCCGTCGCGGCATTAGCGACCATGGCCAACGCGTGCACCAGATAGATGTGGAGCACATAGAAGAAGAACGGGACCGCGCCAAAAATTCCAAGAAAGCGCGCGAAGGGGCCTCGCAAGCGCGCCAGCAGCGGCCAAAGCACAAACACGACGCCCAGCGTGACCAGGACAAAGTGCAGCGAGGGCGGGTATTTGGCGACGTTCAGGAACGACATGGCGCTGTCGCCCCAGGCCGCATAGGCGCGCCATGGATTGGGGTCGCCGTATTGGTTGAGAAAGCGCAGCACCACGAAACCGGCCAACATCGCCGCGCCGAGCGCCAGCAACGTACGCTCGCGTTGCGCCGGCGGACGCAAGAATACGCCGCCCAGGCCGTAGCCCACGGCCATGATCCCGATCCAGGGCAGCACCGGGTAAGCGACAAATCCGATCGGTGCGCCGCCGAAGAAAACCGGCCCGCCCTCATGCAGGAGCGTCCACAACAACGCCGCGCCGCCTAGATTCTCAGGCGTGATCGGGTCGAGCAGATTGTGTCCCGCGACAATCGCTCCGCCCACCGCCAACACCAGCGGCGCCGGCAGCCAGATCAAGCCCGCGAGCGCAATCATGCTCAGCCCGATCGCCCAGATCACCTGCAGGAAGATCATCGGCGGAATCCAGAACGCCCAGCCAACGCTAATCAGCGTGAGTTCAAGCGCGATCAGCCACAGGCCCCGCGTCAGAAGAAATATCGCTAGGTTTGGCGTCGCCTTGCCGTTGGCGCGTTGCAGAAAGGCCGACACCCCAGCCAGAAACACGAAGGTCGGCGCGCACAGATGCGTGATCCAGCGCGTTGCGTACAGGAGCGGCGTGGTCTGCTCGGGATTGAGCGGATCGATCGAGAACGCACCCATGTGGAAAAAATCGCGAACATGGTCGAGCGCCATCAGCACAACGACCAGGCCGCGCAGGATGTCGATCTCGGCGATGCGCACCCGAGCGGCGGATGATGAGCCGGTGTCGGTCATAAGCGCCTGTCTACCTTCGGCGTCGCTTCATCGCCAATCTCCGGAATGCCGCTTCGCGACACCCGGGATTGGCGATGAACGCGTCTGACACTTACTGCGCAGGCCCCGACACCGTCGCCACCCATTGCTGCACCAAGCTCTCGGTGACCGAAAGCGGCGTTGAGCCGTTGGTGAGCACGACGTCATGGAAGCCCTTGAGGTCGAAATTCGAGCCAAGCGCCGTACGCGCAGCGTCACGCATGCGATTGATGGCCTGGCGGCCGACCATGTAGCCGCAGGCCTGCCCCGGCCACACGCAATAGCGTTCGATCTCGGTGACGATATTGCTTTCCTGGTCGCCGGTGGCGGCGACCATAGAGGCGATCGCCTGCTCGCGCGTCCAGCGCTTGTGGTGGATGCCAGTGTCGACCACCAGACGCGACGCCCGGAACGCGGCTGATTGCAGATAGCCAAGCCGGCCGAGCGGATCGTTCGCGTACATGCCCATTTCATCGGCGAGCTGTTCGGCGTAGAGGCCCCACCCTTCAGCGTAAGCGTTGAAGCCCAGCAGCGCGCTGCGGATGAACGGCAGCTCGCCGGCTTCCTGCTGGATCGAGATCTGCCAGTGATGGCCAGGAATGCCTTCATGGTAGGTGAGCGTCGGCAACGTGAACTTCGGATATTCCTTCGCCGGATCGCGCAGGTTGATGTAATAGGCGCCCGGGCGCGAGCCATCGAGCGCTGCGCTTTGGTAATAGCCGCCGGGCGCGCCAGCTTCGGTGTATTCCGGGATACGCTTGATATCGAGGCTCGCGCGGGCGAGCGTGCCGCACACTTCCGGCATGCGCGCCTTGATCGCCTCGACCTGCGCGTTGAGATCGGCGAGCAGACGCGCGCGCCCGGCCTCTGTGCTCGGATAAATCTGGTCGGGACGACGCGACACCGCCTGTACGCGTTGTGCAATGGTGCCGCGGGTCAGGCCTTGCGCTCTGAGGATGGCGTCCATCTCGCCATTGATGGAATTCACCAGATCGACCCCCATCTGGTGGATTTCTTCAGGCGTCATGTTGGTGGTGGTTTGGTTGCGCAGCGATGCGGCGTACATGTCCGCGCCCTGCGGCAATTTCCAGATGCCCGCATCATGGGTCGCTTGCGGGCGCAGCGCCGTGAGCGCGGCGATCTGGCGCTGATAGGCCGGCAGCACTTCGCCCGTCAGAATGGCCTGCGCGCGTTGCGCGAGCGCGGTTTTGTCCGCATCCGCGATCTCGGCGACGCCGGACAGCTTCTGCACCAGCGACGCCACCAGCACATTTTCCCCCGGCGCAATGGCGGCAAAGCCCGACATTTGCCGCAGCGCGCCGTCGATGGCGAAATCGGGAGCGATGACGCCCGCGGCGACATCCTCGGCCAGGCGCGTGGTTTCCTGGTCGAGCACGCGCGCATAGGCGGAGAGGCGCGTGAGGTACGCGTCCGCTAGTTCACGATTGGTGACCTGGTGCTGACTGGCCAGGAAATCTGGGATGCCTGTATAGGCGCCGGTCAATTGCGTGAGAATGTAGGGCGCGCCGGCGCCGCCGCCGACTTCAAACGCGGACGTGGCCAGATTATTTTCTGTCGCGGTGAACACCACATCATAGGTCACGCCATCTTGGCCGCTCAGATCTTCGCGCTTGAGGCCGCGCAATTCGCTCAGGACACGCTCGCCGATCGCCTTCTGACGGCGGAGACCTTCTTTGGATGCGTCGCTCAAACGGTCCATGTAGCGACCGCCCGCTTGCGCCTCCGGGAGCGCCAAGCTGGTGCACGCCTCCGGCGCCTCGCGCAGGATGTCGATGCAGGCCTGGTCCAGGATGGTCTTGAGTTGACTGCCCGGCGTCGCGCGCGAGCATGCCGCCAGAACCACGCCAGCCACGGAGGCGCTCAGGAGCGTGCGACGAGAAAGTGCCATAGGTGATATTCCCTTGTAACCGACGGTTGTCTGAAGGGCGCCACCTTAGCTCAAGACCAGCGCACCGCACGAGGGCTTGCGACGAACGGCGCTGCTGAAAAGCTGAACTAATGCTCGCCGCCAGGAGCGCTTTCACGGCGCTCCGGGGCCTTGGCCAGCAGGACGCGACGCTCGGAGCGCGCAGTCGTGGCGTAAAGGCGTTTCACAGCCTCCATCAGCAGCAGCCCCCCATGCGCCGGCCAAATCAGCTCGCCCACCCGCTCAAACGCTTCGCTCGCCCGCACCAACAGAGGTCGATGCGAGGGCGGCGCGTAGAGCGCACGCGCCGAGGCGACCGGCTCGAACATCGCGTCCGCCAGCAAGGCGGAAAGCTGCGAGCGCGAGTAAGGCCGACCGTGCCCGAAGGGCGACACGTCCGATTGCGCCCATAAGCTCCAGCGGTTGGCGGCGATTACCACGAGGCGTCCCTCAGGCGCCATGACCCGCCAGATTTCGCGCAGCATCGCGTGCACGGCGCTCGATTCCTCCAGCGCGTGCACGATCAGGACCCGGTCGAACACAGAATCCATGAACGGCAGGCGGGTTTCGTCGGCCAGCGCGGTCATGCAGGGTGCGCCCGCCGGCCAGGGTTCGGCCCCCTGCTCGCCCGGCATCAACATCGCCGCGCGACGCGCCGACCCGCGATAGCCCTCCAAGTACGGCGACGCATAGCCCAGTCCCAACAGGTCAAGGCCGTTCACGTTGGGCCACAACGCCTTCAGCCGCCGCAACGCCGCACGGCGGGCTGCATCGCCTAAGGGCGAAGCGTAGAAGCGCTGTAAGGCGAGGACATCGACGCGCATGGGTTTCATGCGCTAAGCTAAGGAATGCTGCAAATCCATCAATTCCCCTGCCTTGAAGATAATTACGGCTTCCTCATCCACGACGACGAAAGCGGCGCGACCGCCACCATCGATACCCCCGATTCCGCCGAAATTCTGCGTCAGGCCGCGGCCAAGGGGTGGGCGATCACCGACGTGTGGAACACCCACTGGCACCCCGACCATGCCGGCGGCAACGCCGAGATCGCCGCCAAAACCGGCGCGCGGGTCACCGGCCCCGGCGAGGTCGAGCGCATCGGCAAGGCGCCTGACCGGGTGGTCGATGAAGGCGACATTGTCGCGCTAGGCGGCGTCAAGGCGCGCGTGCTCAATGTCGGCGGCCACACGTTGGGGCACATCGCCTATGTGTTTGACGACCCGAAGGTCGCCTTCGTCGGCGACGCGCTGTTCTCAATGGGCTGCGGACGCTTGTTCGAAGGCACGCCGCAACAGATGTGGACAAGCCTTTCGAAACTCGCCGCCCTGCCGGATGCGGCGACGCTTTATTGCGCGCACGAATACACCGGTTCTAACGCCCGCTTCGCCATCAGCATCGATCCTGATAATGCGGCGCTCCAAGCGCGCGTCGCCGAAGTGGCGGCGTTGCGCGCGCAAGGCAAACCAACCGTGCCGATGAACCTCCGGCTGGAAAAAGACACTAACCCGTTCCTCCGCGCGCCGCTGCTGAAAGCCGCGCTCGGCATGGAAAGCGCGCAGGACTGGGAAGCCTTCGGCGAAGTGCGGCGAAGGAAGGATGTGTTCAAGGGCTGAGATTTCAGCGGCAGCGGCCGCTCGTAACCCGACGAGCGGGCGGCTAATGATGGCCTAATCCGGCCACTGGCTGCCTCCGCCCTGACAGAGTGACCATGCGTGCCACACACGGCTATGTTGGCGCGGGACAACTACCTGATGGAGGCATTCATGAGTTTCGTCGCTCGCCTACGCGTGCGGATGAAGGTCCCTATCAACAAGAGCGATCTTCCCGCAACGCTGACCGTTCCAGACTTTCCTCAGATCGAGTTGAAGCAGGAAACACGCGCACCGCGTGTCTGTTCGCACAACGCAGACGCATCATGCCCCGTTTCGGGAGCACCAAGATCAGATGGCGAGCGGTTTACCTTCATCATGCGCGACTTTCCCGATGAGGATTCGGCCTATTCTGCGGGAAAGCGCTTGGCCGACGGACTGCTTGTGAGTGGAGCCGTAGGCAATCTCGGAATCGATGTCGGATTCGATCGCACCACAGCCTCGTTCAGTGCTGCGGTGCACGACGCAGTTCGTACGCAAACCGGCCGGGAGCTTCGTGCCGACCTCTTCGGACTGATGATCTATGAGCAAGACACGGTGGCAATCGCCAACTGGAACACCCGCGGATTCGCGTTAACGTCCGCGCAGTCGGTCCAAGGTCATCTTACGCGCTGGGCACGCATCGGCGACACAATGACCGAGCGCCAGCGTACATGCGCCGCCCTATTGAACGACGCCTTCTATGTTGGACAGGTGGAGGCACAGTTCATTCTTTGCGTTTCAGCCGTCGAGGCGCTTTGCGACCAAAGGGACCTGAACTCCGAATACGTTGCCCTAGTCGATAAGTTGCTGATTTCCTTGTCGGACCTAGACGGTGACGTCGAATGCAAAAGCACTCTTCAGCGCGTTCTGGAACGCGCCCGCCGCGAATCTCTGCGTCAGGCCTACATGACAAGACTGCGCGCTCGTCTCGATGAAGAGAGCGCCAAAAGGTTTGATGAACTCTATCAAAGGCGGAGCGGGTTTGTGCATGACGGGAAGGGACGGGGTGATTTGCAAGCAGCAGCTGGCGAAGCACGGCAGATCGCGATCCGGCTGTTGGAAGCGGACCTTCTGGCACAGGTCGCTCCCTAGCCTCTTTGGAGGCGTGCGCTCATGCGAACGACTGTTTTCGGCGACATCCAGCCCGTGCGGTTGAATCAGCGAGCGGCAGGATTGGAGCGGCTCCGCGATCCGTCGGAGCAGAGAGCCTCACTCCGCCTCCTCCAGCGCCGCTTGGCTCAGGCGGAAGAACGTGCGCTGCATCTGCTCGGGAGATTGTTTCAATCCCGAAGTCATCCACCACCGCAGCAAGCCGATAAACCCAGCCGCGACATAGATAGCGGTCTCGCGGCAGTGCTCCGCTGACCAATGCGGCATACGCCGCGCGATGTTGGCTTCGGCAATACTCCGCACCTTTGCCTCTCCCGCTTCCATCTGGTGGGGAAACACCTCGGACTTCGCGACGTTGCGGGCGAAATCGGCCGCCTGGGCCACGTGTGCAAAAAGCGGCGCCGACGGCACGAGGTCCTCGCGCTCAGGATATTTCGCCGCCAACGCCGTTTCCGCCATGCCCAGAAGGTTGACGAAGGACGCGATCAGGAAATCGTCCTTGCCTGCGTAATGGGTGTAGAAGGTAGAACGGCCTATTCCTGCCGCAGCCGCAAGTTCGCCGACATCTAAACTATCGACGTCGCGCTCGGCGCCAAGCTCCAGGAGAGCGTCCGCCAAAAGCGCCCGTGTGCGCTGCGCACGCCGATCGATCGGCAAGAGCTCGAAGGAATTGTTGGACACTACCGCCTCCCCGTCCAGCAGCCAGCTTTTCCCGCGTGCAGGCGCTGCACTGGAACTGTAGCGAACATTGTTGCGGGCAAATTTCAGTTCGGAGATTCCATGCTTAGACGCACTTTCTTGTGGGCCGGCGCGGCGAGCATTGCGGCCGCCGGCTGCGCCAAGGCCCAGCCTGGAGCAGCGCCAAGCTCAGCCATCCCGCTAGACCTGAGCGGGCCCCGGCTCGTCGCGGAATTGCGGATTGGAGACGCCGAGCCGGTAAGAGCGATTTTCGACACCGGCGCGGCGGGGTCAGTACTGAAGCTGGCCTATGCCCAGCGCATCGGCGCGCCGAATCAAGGGCCTGCCGCTGCTTCGGCGCCGGGCGGAACGCCGATCAGCGGCTTTCGCACCGCCATCGCCGGGCGCCTTGGCGAAGCGCCCTTCGACCGCGCGATGGCGGTTGCGCTTGAAATCCCGCTGCCGCTGGAAGGTATCGAGGCGGTCATCAGCCCAAGCGTTTTCGCCGGTCGCTTGGTGCGTTTTGATTTCGCTGCCGGCGTAGCGCTGGTCTTGGAGAAGAGCGCGGCCAATCTGCCCCAGGGTTCTGCAACCCCCTATTTCGAAGACGCCCGGGGCGGCCATCGATTGGCCCGCATCCCGGCGGTTGAACTACGCTTGCCCAACCAGGCGCCCATCGCCGCCGTCGCCGACACTGGCGCCTCGCGTGGATTGCTTTTGCCGCTACGAATGGCTGCGTCCCTGCCGCTCGCCGCCCCGTTGGCGCCGACGAATCCGGTTCGCATGGTGGGCGTTACGTTTACCGCACAGATCGCGCGCCTCAACGGCGTCGTGGGAATAGGCCCGATGGAATTGCGCGACCCGGAGATTACGTTCGTCGATGGCGAAACCCCCGCCAATGTCGGCTTCTCCATTTTACGCCAAGCGATCCTGGTGCTCGACCCGGGCGAGCATCGCTCCTGGCTGCTCGCAGCCAATGCAAACCACGGAGCAACACAATGAGCATGGAACGCGCGGGCGCATGTGCGCTGATCCTCGGAGCGATCGCATACGGTGCACTGATGGCGGTGCATCCCAGCCATGGCGGCGGCCCTAACATCATCGGCACGTTCAGCCTTTCGGCGCTAGTCCATGCGACAGCTTTGATAAGCAAGCCGGTATTGGTGTTCGGCTTCGTAGCGCTGACACGGAGCCAAGGCTTTGAACGCCCGCTTCCCGTGCTTGCGCTCTGCTTCTATGCGCTCGCGGCGCTGTTCACGATGTTCGCCGGAACCATGAGCGGCGTGATGTTTCCGAAGCTGGCGGAGGCGGCCCACACGCCCGGCGCCGATATCGCCGTCATTCAGGATTTCGCGCGGTACACGACCTGGCTCAATCGCTCCTACGCGCAGGTGCATTTCGACCTGAGCTCGATCGCGATCTTGATCTGGTCGCTGAGCTGGCGCGGTGCAGGCATGCTCGCTTGGGGGATCCGTATCGTTGGCGCTGCTGTTGGGCTTGGCGTGCTCGGCTGGCAATTGAGCGACACGATCAATTTGGAAGCGCGCCAGGGCGCCTTGCTGATCACGCTCGGCCATTCGCTGTGGGCAATTCTTGCGGCGTTCGCGCTGCTTGGGCGAAAGGCCTGAGCCTATTCCTCCGGCCCTTGCACCTGGCCCGTGACCACGTTGCGGATGGTGATCGACGACGGGCGGCCGGCATAGCCCAGGTGCGGCGCGACCTGGATGAAGAGCTGATCGCCGCGGCGGGCTACTGCGGGCGACGACCCGAGCGTGATCACCACGCGCCGGATATTCGTCAGCGGCGCTGCGGCTAAGCCCTGGGCGGCGCGCTCGGCGGCGTCGAGCACGATGCCCCCGGCGCCGGGGGGCACGCGAGCCGGGAGAATGAAAGTGACGGTCTGCCCGACATTGCGCCGTGCGCGCGCCTCCAACTGCTGGAAGCGCTGCTGCATTTCGGCGAACGCGACAGCTTCCGGCGTCAGTGGCGCCACGCGCCCCTCCTCGGAAGCGGGAGCGCCAGTGCTCATATTGCGCGTATAGACAGTTATGGCGCCGTTGGAGGCCACGCGCAGCGAGACGTCGCCATCGTCGGTACGGTAAATCTCCGCGCCCGCCGCGGCCATGACCGGACGCAGCACATGCACCTCTGGATCCCCTTCAAACCGCACCAAGGCCACGCGCCCGACACTGCGGTCAAAAACGAACCGCACTGCGCCGTCCGGGGTGGAATAGCGTGTGGCGCCGCCAGAGGCGGCGTAAAGGCCTGGAACCGAAGGTTGGCGCTGCTGTGGCTGCTGCTGGGCTGCGGCCGTCGCCGGCAGGCCAAGCGCCAGCGCAGCCGCGGCAAACGCCACGCCACGCACTGACAAAGTCGGCCCATCGCTCATGTCGCGGGAGAAAGCGCTGCGACCAAGGCGCTTTTTTGACCGTGTTGCCTATTCGTGGCGTGCTTGTTGCCGAAAAGACGCAATTCCACGCGCCAGCGCGGAAAAAATCGAGCTACGACAACGGCTTCGTTAATGACCCTGAAGCTCAGGGCGCGCGAGGGGCGGCCTGGGCCTGCGCGGTAGCAGTCAAGGGCGGGATCCGCACCACGACCCGTGTCCCCGAATCACTTCGCTGCTGTGAGAGGTCGCCGGCAATGCCGAAAACGAACGACAACGTGCTCAGCACCAGAGCGAAGGCGACGATGCGGAGCAGCCGGCGAGGATACATAGCCACCATGCTTAATCCGAGTCGGGGGCGGAGGTAATCAGCGTAGCGCCTCCCGATCCAGATTGAGCTCCCCGACCGGAATTCGTTCCGCGTTCGGACGCAGCCGGCGCACAGCGTCGAAGAACAATTGCGCGTCGCCAACGACCACCAGGTCGGCGTTGTCGGCATTGAAATAGCGCGCGGCTGCGGCGCGAGCCTGCTCCGGGGTGACGCCCGAAATATCCGCCACGTAGGCGCCCAGCCGCTCCGGCGGCAAACCGAACAGCGCCAAAGTCGAGATTTGGCCCGCCAACCCGGATGTCGTCTCCACCGCGCGCGCAAACGAGCCGATCAGCACCGCCTTGCGGGCGGTGAGCTCTGATTCCGGCGCTGCACTGGCGCCGATGCGCGCGATTTCGGCGCGCATCAATTCATACACCTGCGCCGCCGCGTCATTGCGCGTCTGCGCAGAGGCGATGATCGGCGCCGGCGCCAAGCGGGCGGAGAAACTTGAGCCCGCCCCATAAGAGAGCCCGCGTCTGATCCTGATCTCGGCGTTCAGGCGCGCGGAATAGCCGCCGCCCAACACATTGTTGGCCACCAGCAGCGGGAAATAATCGGCGTCCCGGCGCGATACGCCGCGCAATCCCATCACCACCGCCGCCTGCCCAGTCTGGGGTAGATCGACAACGATGGTTCGCGCGGGCGCAGCGAACGCACTTGCATCCGGCGCTGCGGGGCGCGCGCTAGCGGGATTGGCCCAGCCGCCAAAATGCTGCTGCGCCAACGCAAAGCCTTGCTCGGTCGACACGTCGCCGGCGATCACCAGCACCGCGTTGTCCGGTCGCCAATTGGCGGCGTGGAACGCGACCATGTTCTCGCGCGTGATCGCGCCAAGACTGCGCTCGGAAGCGACCGCGCCGTACGGCGTTTCGCCGAACACTGCGCGCGCAACGGCAAATTGGGCGATCGAACCCGGCTGGCTCAGCGCCACCTGCAACCCGTCAAGCGCCTCCTGGCGGGCGCGGTCCAGCTCCTCGGCGGCGAATGCGGGATTACGCACCACGTCAGCGAAAACGACAAACGCATCCTGCGCTCGATCCGACCGGGTCTGCAGCGACACCGCCGAAGAATCGGTCCCCGCCCCCGAGCCGATTTCGGCGCCGAGCGATTCAATCTCGCGCGCGATCTCGGTCGCGCCGCGCGTGGTTGTGCCGCGTGTGAGCAGATCAGCGGTCATCGAAGCGAGGCCGGCGCGGTCGCGCGGATCGGCGCTGCCTCCCGATGCGACGCGCAGGTCAGCACTGATCAAAGGCAGCGCCCGGTTTGGCGCAACGATGACGCGCATGCCGTTGGCGAGCGTGCGCTGCTCGGTATCTGGTATGCGCGCGTCAACCGGCGCTCCAGCGGTCGGGATCGCTTCGCGTTGGCCTTCGGGTGCAAGCGTGTGAATGCGGATCTCCGAGGCGGGTATCGACAGCGCGCGTGCTTGGATAGTCGATGCCGTCGTGATCACATCGCCGGAGCGTCCGGCTTCTTCGGGCAGATAGCGCACCGCAACGCGGCGCTGATCGTTGAGGATCGCGCGCGCTACCCGCTGCACGTCCGCGGCGGTTGTCGCTTGAATCGCCGCGAGCAAGCGGTCGGCGTAAGCAGCGTCACCGTACCGGATCACGGCGTCAGCAAGTTCGCTGGCGCGTCCAAACGCGGTTTCGCGACCTTCGATCGTCGCGGTAACGATCTCGTTCTTGGCCTCGTCGAGTTCGGCCTGACTAACCGGCTCGTCCCGCATGCGCGCTATCTGCGCAGAAAGGCTCGCAAGCCCCTCTTCCGCGCTTTTGCCCTCCGAGAGAATGGCGAACAGCGAATAGGCGCCGGGGTCCTGCGTCGCCTCAAGATTGGTGAACACCTGCGCCGCTACCTGCTGCTCGTATACCAGAGATTGGTAGAGCCGCGAGGATTCACCGCGCGACATGATCGCGTCGAGCACCGTCAACGCCGGCAGATCGGGGCTCGTCGATTCCGGTTGCGGATAGGAGATCATCACCGCCGGCAACGGCACGTTTGGCGCGTAGGTCGTGTACTCGCGCGGACCCGTGCGCGTGGGTTCGGTTGGATAGTCGCGTTGGATCGGGCGCGCGGGCCGGGCGATATCACCGAAATATTCGTTGACCCATTGGTCGAGTTGCGCGGGATTGAAATTTCCGGCGACAACCAGCACCGCGTTGTCGGGGCGATACCAGGTTGCGTGGAATGCACGCACGTCCTCGACGGTCGCCGCGTCCAGATCTTCGATCGAGCCGATGCCCGGGCGGCCATACGGGTGCACTGTGAAATTGGCCTGCGACATGTAGAAGCCGAACAAGCGGCCATAGGGGGAAGCAAGGATGCGCTGGCGCAGCTCCTCTTTAACAACGTCGCGCTCGGAATCGAACGTGGCCGGGTCAATCACCAGCGAACTCATGCGCTCGGCTTCCATCCAAAGCGCGCGGTTCAAATGATTGGCCGGCACGACTTCGTAATAATTGGTGAAATCGTCATAGGTGGAAGCGTTGTTGAAGCCGCCAACATCTTCGGTCAGGCGATCCACGGTCTCGGCCGGCATGTTGCGCGTCGACTTGAACATGATGTGCTCGAACAGGTGCGCAAAGCCCGAGCGCCCGGCCGGATCGTCGACCGAGCCGACATCGTACCAGACCTGAACCGAGACGTTGGCCGTGTTCGCGTCCGGCATGGAATAGACGCGCAAGCCGTTGGGCAAGGTGCGCATGCTGAACTGCAGCGGCGCGACTTGCAGCGCCGCATCTGGCGCTTGCGGCGCCGAGGATGTGGCGCAAGCAGCCAGCGCAAGCGCGGCGGCAATGGCGGCGAACGTTCGTTTCATGGTGCGGTCCCTCGAATTCGGAGCTTATCTAGGCGAGCCTGGAGAGCGCGACCAGCGCTTTTGCGACGAGGGGCCTGGTCTTGACTGACGGGATGCCGCAATACCGCCCTCGCCAGCATGGCGCCGGCGTCGCGCTTCGACAAACTCAGCATGGCGCCATTCTTCGTCAGCCTGAGCTTGCCGAAGGCCGCACCATGCTTACGATCCAAACTATTACTCCCGCTCATACGCCAAGATCGGCGCGAGCCAGCGTTCGGCGGTGGCCGTGTCCCAGCCCTTGCGGCGGGCGTAATCCTCGACCTGATCGCGCCCGATGCGGCCGACGCCGAAATACTCCGCGCGCGGGTGCGCGAAATAAAGCCCCGACACGGAAGAAGCCGGCGTCATCGCGTAACTTTCGGTGAGGTCGATGCCGGTGCGTTCGCGCGCCTCGAGCAAATCGAACAAGGTGCGCTTTTCGGTGTGATCGGGCTGCGCCGGATAGCCGGGCGCGGGGCGGATGCCGCGATATTTTTCCGCAAGCAATTCTTCGTGGTCGAGCGTTTCCTCCGCCGCATAGCCCCAGAGCTCGCGCCGCACCTTCGCGTGCAATGCCTCCGCAAAAGCTTCCGCCAGACGATCGCACAGAGCCTGCGCCATGATGGCGGAGTAATCGTCATTCGCGGCCTTGAAACGCAAGGCGACTTCGTGCTCGCCGATGCCGGCGGTGACCGCGAATGCGCCGATATAGTCGGGCGCGCCACCCAAACTCGCGCCCCTCCCCCCAACGGGGGGAGGGTAGGGAGGGGGGGCGTGCAGGATAGATCGCGACGGCGCCGTCTGCGGTTCCCCTTGCGTGCCCCCTCCCCCCTGCCCCCCGCCCCCAGGGGCGGGGGAAGAATCGAGCGGCGCCACGAAATCCGCCAGCGCGAAATTCGCTTTGCCGTCACCTGCACCCTTCTCCATCTGCTGGCGAAGCGTGTGGAGACGCGCGCGTTCTTCACGACACTGCTCGTCTCGCCACAGCACGATGTCGTCGCCATCGCTGTTGGCGGGCCAGAAGCCGACCACGCCATTGGCGCGCACCCAGCGCTCCGCAACCAGCCGATCGAGCATCGCGCGCGCGTCCTTGTACAAATTTCGCGCCGCCTCGCCGACGATTTGGTCGTCCAGGATCGCTGGAAACCGCCCCACCAATTCCCAAGACGAGAAGAAAGGCGTCCAATCGACATAAGGAACCAGCTCCTCTAGCGGATAATCCATGAATTCCCGCACCCCGAGAAAACTCGGGCGCACCGGCGCGTATTTGAGAAGCGGCGCGCGTTCACGCGCCTGCGCCAGAGGCAGACGCGGGCGCTTGTCCTGCCCCGCGAGGTAAGAGTCGCGGGCGGCGGCCTGGTCAGCCTTGGTTTCCGCGATCAACGCTTCGCGCTCCCCACCCAACAATTTCTGCACCACTGGCACAGCGCGCGACGCGTCGGTAACGTAGATCGTCGCGCCCTTGTAAGCGGGCGCAATCTTGACCGCCGTGTGCGTGCGCGACGTCGTCGCGCCGCCAATCAACAAGGGCAACTTCATCCCGCGCCGCTGCATTTCGCTGGCGACAAACACCATTTCGTCGAGCGATGGCGTGATCAGTCCAGACAACCCGATCGCATCGGCGCCGATCTCCAGCGCACGGTCGAGTATCTTGTCGCAAGCAACCATGACGCCGAGGTCGTCGATCTCGTAGCCATTGCATTGCAGCACAACGCCGACAATGTTTTTGCCGATATCGTGCACGTCGCCCTTCACCGTCGCCATCACGATCTTGCCGTTGGACTTGCCGGCAAGCCCCGTGCGCTCTTTTTCCTCCTCCATGTACGGAATGAGGTGCGCCACCGCTTGCTTCATCACGCGCGCAGATTTCACCACTTGCGGCAGGAACATCTTGCCCGCGCCGAAGAGGTCGCCGACGATCGACATGCCATCCATGAGCGGCCCTTCGATCACGTGCAGAGGCCGCTCCGCAGCGAGACGCGCCTCCTCGGCATCCTCGACGATAAATTCGTTAAGTCCGTGCACCAGAGCATGGCTAAGTCGCTGGCGCACGGGCTTCTCGCGCCAGGCGAGATCGCGCGCGGCCTCTTTCTTTTTTGCGCCTTTCAACGTCTCTGCGAATTCGAGCAATCGGTCGGTTGCGTCCGTGCGGCGATTGAGCAGCACATCCTCCACCCGCTCGCGCAATTCCGGCTCCACATCGTCGTAGAGTGTCAGCGAACCCGCGTTGACGATGCCCATGTCCATGCCCGCGCGGATAGCGTGATAGAGGAACACGGCGTGCATCGCCTCGCGCACCGCTTCGTTGCCGCGGAACGAGAACGAGACGTTTGAAACACCTCCGGATACGTGCGCGTGCGGCAGTTCAGAGCGAATGTAGGCAGTGGCCTCGAAGAACGCCTTGGCATAATCGGCGTGCTCCTCGATGCCGGTAGCGACTGCGAAGATGTTGGGATCGAAGACGATGTCTTCAGGCGGAAAGTCGTTATCGACCAGTAGGCGATGGGCGCGGGTGCAAATTTCGATCTTACGCTTGGCCGTGTCGGCCTGGCCCTGTTCGTCGAACGCCATCACCACAGCCGCCGCGCCATAGCGGCGCACCTTGCGCGCCTGCTCCAGAAATTTCGCCTCGCCTTCCTTCATCGAGATCGAATTGACGATGGATTTTCCCTGCGCGCACTTGAGGCCGGCCTCGATCACCTCCCATTTCGAACTGTCGATCATCAGCGGGATGCGGGCGATGTCCGGCTCGGAGGCGATGAGATTCAAGAACCGCTTCATCGCCGCGGGGCCGTCAATCATGGCCGCGTCGACATTCACATCGAGCACATTGGCGCCGGACTCGACCTGCTGGCGCGCCACCGCGAGCGCGCCGAAATAGTCATCGGCCTCGACCAGCTTGCGAAACTTCGCCGAGCCAGTGACGTTTGTGCGCTCGCCGACGATGACGAAGTTGGCGAAGGGGTTTGTCATGCTCGGAACCCAACACAAAGCACAACGTCATTCCGGGGTCGCCGAAGGCGGAACCCGGAACCCAGGGGCAACCAGTCCATCTGTCGTCCCTGGGTTCCGGATCGCGCTCCGCGCGTCCGGAATGACGAAATTATTTTTTCGTACAAAACAATATTACGCCACAGCATTGAACGGTTCCAACCCCGCCAAACGCAAGCGCGGCTCAGGCTGCGCAAACGCCCGCGGCGTCACGCCCTCAACCGCACGCTTCATGTGCGCGACATGCTCGGGCGTCGTCCCACAACAGCCGCCAGCAATGTTGAGCAAGCCGGCCCGCGCCCATTCGGAATAGTGCGCTTCCATCGAGTGCGCGGTCTCGTCATAGCCGCCCATGGCGTTGGGCAGGCCGGCGTTCGGATACGCGCTCACGGCACACTCGGCCACGCGCGAAAGATCGGCCAGGAACGCGCGCATCTCCGCCGGCCCCAGCGCGCAATTCAGCCCCACTGCCCATGGCTTGGCGTGGCGCACCGAATTGTAGAACGCTTCCACGGTTTGCCCCGAAAGCGTGCGCCCGGAGCGATCGGTGATGGTGCCGGAAATCCACAAAGGCAGCTCAATTCCGGTTCGATCGAACGCCTCCCACGCGCCCCAGAGCGCGGACTTGGCGTTCAACGTGTCGGTTATGGTCTCGATCAACAGCAAATCCGCGCCGCCTTCGATCAGGCCGAGCGCCTGCTCTTCGTAGTTCTTCGCCATCGCGTCGAAATCGACATCGCGGCGGCCCGGATTGCCGACATCCGGCGACATGGAGAGCAGTTTCGTCGTCGGCCCCATGGCGCCGGCGACGGCGCGCGCGCCGCCGTCTTTGGCCTCGAACCTGTCGGCGGATTCGCGGGCGATGCGCGCGGCCTCGACATTGATCTCGTACACCACATCCTCCAGCGCGTATTCTGCTTGGCTGATGGCGGTTGCGTTGAACGTGTTGGTGCTGATCATGTCGGCGCCGGCGGCGAGATAGCCTTCGTGCACTTGCACGATGATTTCCGGCCGGGTGAGCACAAGCAGATCGTTGTCGCCCTTGAGCGACATCGGGTGCTCGGCAAAACGCGTGCCGTGGAAATCATTGCTGGTGAGCCCAAAGACCTGCAGATAGGCGCCCATCGAACCATCCAGGATCAAGATGCGGCGCGCGAGTTCGGCGTTGAGTTTCTGGAGGCGTTGCGCGCGGTTCATGGAGCGCACTCCTTCGCCACGCGCACGCCGACTATACGGCAAATCGCGAGCGTCAAATCGGAGCGATTGAGGGTGTAGAAGTGAAAATCCTCGACCCCCTCCGCCGCCAGCCGCGCGCAGAGTTCGGCCGTGGTCGCAGCCGCCACCAAGCGGCGAGTCTCAGGGTCGTCGTCCAGCCCGTCGAACAGAGTCGAAAGCCAATCCGGCACGCTTGCGCCGCTGGCCGCGGCCATCTTTTGCAGGCCCTTGAAATTCGTCACCGGCATGATGCCCGGCACGATCGGCGCATTGATTCCGGCCTTCGCGAGGCGATCGCGAAAGCGCAAAAACACATCGGCGTCGAAGAAGAATTGCGACACACCCCGCGCGGCGCCGGCGGTGAGCTTGCGTTTGAAATTGTCGATCTCGACGTTCCAGTCGGGGCTGGCGGGGTGCTTCTCCGGATGCACAGCCACTGAAATTTCGAAATCCGCCACGCGTTTGGCGCCAGCGACGAGATCGGCTGCGCCGCGATAACCTTCTGGATGGGGCTCGAATGCAGCGCCCACGCCCCCTGGTGGATCGCCGCGCAGCGCCACGACGTGGCGTACCCCCGCCTCCCAATAGGCGCGCAACACGGCGTCGATCTCATCGCGGCTGGCGCCAACGCAAGTCAGGTGCGCGGCCGGCTTCATACTCGTTTCCGCGACGATGCGGGCCACCGTGCGGTGGGTGCGCTCGCGCGTCGATCCGCCGGCGCCGTAGGTCACAGAAACAAACGCCGGGGTGAGCCGTTCGAGCTTGCGGATCGCTTCCCAGAGTTGGACCTCCAGCGCCTCCGTCTTCGGCGGAAAGAACTCGAACGACACGCGCGGCGCGCCCAACCGTTCCGCAGCCTCGGCGATGAGGTTCTGCACCCGCTGGCTCATTGTTTGTCCCCGATCCATATCTTGACGGTCAGTGCGTTTTCCTTCTGCGCGGCAAGCGTCGTCGTCCGCACGCGGCCGACACCAGCGGCCTTGCACCAAACAGCAATTTCCCGGTCGGCGAAGCCAAGCCTGCGGTGCGCATGCTGCTCGCGCAGGAATTCCAGTTGGTGCGGCGCGAAATCGACGATCAGCAGCATTCCCCCGCGCCGCAGCAGCCGCGCTGATTCAAATACCGCGCGCGCCGGATCGCCCAGAAAATGCAGCACTTGGTGGATCGTAGCCAAATCGAACGCGCCGGGTTCGAGCGGAGGAGCGTAAGCGTCGCCGAAACGCACCGCCGCGCGCGTCTTCAGATCGTCGAGCGCCGCACGCGCGATCGCCAGCATCTGACGCGAGGTGTCGAAGCCCTCCGCGCGGCCAACACGATCCGCGAAGAGTTGGATCATGCGCCCCTGTCCGACCCCGATGTCGACCATCTGTTCGAACGGCCCCGGCCCCGCAGCCTTGAGGATAGCCGCGTCGATGTCGGCTTCCGGCAAATGCAACGCGCTTACGCGCTGCCAATCGGCGGCGTTGCATTCGAAATAGGCGCGTGCAGCCTCCTCGCGAGCCGCCCGGATCGCCTGCAACCGTTCGCTGTCGCGCGCCAATAAGGGATCGCCCGGATCGAGCATCGCCAACGCGCTTTGCGCAAAGCGGCGCTCGGGCGTGTCCGCGCCGGGGAGGCGGTAGAACACCCAGGCGCCCTCGGGCGCGCGCTCGACCAGACCGGAATCCGCCATCAATTTGAGGTGCCGGCTCACCCGAGGCTGGCTTTGCCCCAGCGCCTGCGCCAGCTCACCCACCGCCAGTTCGCCCTGCCCCAGCAACGCCAGCGCCCGCAGCCGTGTCTGCTCCCCCGCGGCGCGCAACGCGCCAACCACCCATTCCGCGTCCCGGCGCGAGGTTTGTTGGGTTGGAGATATCAACATATCTTTATATGACATGGCGCCTGAGGGAAGGGAAGCCCGCTAACGTTGCAAGTTGGAGCGCGCCGCTCCGCGGCGCAGGGCGCTTATGCCTGCAAAACAAGGCGCGGTGCGCCGCGGAGCGGCGCGCTCCAACGCCCACAAATCGAGGACAGATTCACCTCTACCCCGCACTAAGCGCTTGCGTCATCGCATGCCGGCGGGGACGTCGCCGTTCCAAGGGCTGACAGCATTGGCAAGTTGGAGCGCGCCGCTCCGCGGCGCATGGCGTTTATGCCTGCAAAACAAGGCGCGGTGCGCCGCGGAGCGCCGCGCTCCAACGCCCACAAATCGAGGATAGATTCACCTCTACCCCGCACTAAGCGCTTGAAAACATAAACAAACACGGCCGCTTAACCGACGGAATTCGAATTGTTGTACAAAGGAGGCGTCCGCATACGGGAGATTTCGAAGAGCTCCGAAACTTTGAGATGTGCGTGACACGATCGGTACGGCGAGCGGCAAAGCGAAAGCGGAGCAACTCTGAAAATCTGGCTTCGGGGAGTGAAACCGAAGCGTCCGGCGCAACGGAGGCGTCGCGTACAACACCGGTGAAACGGGCATGGAGCTAAGCCCCAAGGCGCACCCTTCGGTTAAGGGTTCGCCGGAAGCGGACCGTCAGGAGGCGAGCCAGCCATCGTTGGCCTTGTACAACTCCTCGGCCCACACCGGGACAAACGATCGGAAACGGGGCGCGTTGAACGCGCATCGGCCGAAGCTCGAAAGAGCCAAGGCCGAACCCTAGAGACTACCTCGGCGCCGACAACGCGCCCCGTCTCCCGGAGGGGAGGAAGAGCAAACCCGGATCGCCGGAGGACATTACGCGCCTAACCTCGCACCTCCACCCCAACAGCCTCGGCCACACTGTCGAAGCCATCCTCGGCCAGCAATCCGTCAAGCTCATCCAGAATGCGCGCCACGAGCCCAGGGCCGGCATAGACCATCGCCGAATAGAGCTGGACCGCACTCGCGCCGGCTTTGATCTTTACGTACGCGCTCAAACCACTCTCGATTCCGCCGACACCGATTAGCGGCAAGCGCCCTTCCAGCGCTTGCGCAAACAAGCGCAGCGCGCGCGTCGAGATCTGAAACAGCGGCTGTCCGGACAATCCCCCTGCCTCCACGCGGCAATCGGATGTCAAGTGCGGCGGGCGCTGCAACGTCGTGTTCGAGACGATCAAGGCATCGAGGCTGTAGCGCACGGCAAGCTCGGCGATGTCGGCCACCGCATTCTCATCGAGATCGGGCGCGAGTTTGAGAAACAGCGGCCGCCTCCCGTGCACGGCCTGCAGCGCCGCGCGCGCCTCGTGCAAGCGCCCGAGCAGATCTTCGAGCGCGCCCTTGTCCTGAAGGCCCCGCAGGCCCGGCGTGTTCGGCGAGGAGATATTGGCGGTGACGTAGGCTGCATCGCGCCACACCCTGCCCATGCCGCGCACATAATCGGCGGCGCGGTCGGCACTATCCTTGTTGGCGCCGACATTGGCGCCGACGATTCCCGGCCGATGCGCTCGTGCGGCGAGGCGATCGGCAAATGCATCCAGCCCTTCATTGTTGAAACCGAGCCGGTTGACGATGGCGCGATCCTCGCTCAGCCGGAACAGGCGCGGGCGTTCGTTGCCCGATTGCGGCAGCGGCGTGACCGTGCCGCACTCGACGAAACCGAATCCCGCGCGAAGCAGCGCGTCGGGGGCTAAGCAATTCTTGTCGAACCCCGCCGCCATGCCGATTGGGTTGGGCAGCTGCAAGCCGCATAGCGTGGTGCGCAGGCGCGGAAACCTGTCGGCGCGCGCGCGCGGCCCGAAGCCGAAGCGCAAACCGGCGACCGCCGCATGGTGCGCGGTTTCGGGATCGACCAAGCGTAAGACGCCGGTCGCGGCATCGTGCAAGATACTCACTGTCCGCGTGTGCCGGATTCGGCGCGTCCACGCACTGGTTGGAATGTCTATTTCCAGGACTCGACAAAACAACGCCGTCAGGCGAGAAGCGAATTTTGCCTACTCCTGGTTGTTGTTTGCGCTAGATACAACTGGGAATATCTTCCTAGTGATGGGTTGAAAGTCCTGTCACGTGGGCCTAGAAAGGGCTCATGCAGCACTCCGAGATCTGGCGTGCGCTCGACGCATTGGCGTCGCGCAAGGGCTTGTCACCCTCGGCGCTCGCGCGCGCCGCCGGTCTCGATCCAACCACGTTCAACAAATCCAAGCGCCAGGCGCCGGACGGCAAGCCGCGCTGGCCCTCCACCGAAAGCGTCGCGCGTGCGCTCGATGCGGTGGAAACCAGTTGGGACGAATTCGCCGCCCTGCTCGCAGGCCGGCCGAACGGCGCGGGGCGCGCGATCCCGATCGTCGGCATGGCGCGCGCGGGCGCGGACGGGTTTTTTGACGAACAGGGGTTTCCCGCGAGCGCGGAAGAAACCGTGCGCTTTCCCGACCTCGGCGAAGATCGCATCTACGCGCTCGAGATCGCCGGCGATTCGATGGAGCCGACCTATCGCGCCGGCGACATCGTCATCGTCCAGCCCAACGCCGACGTGCGTCGTGGCGATCGCGTCGTCGTGCGCACGCGCGCCGGCGAAGTGATGGCCAAGGTACTCGGGCGCAGGAACGAGCAGATGATCGAACTCATCTCGCTCAACCCCGCCCACGCCACGCGCGAATTGCCGGCGGCGGAGATCGATTGGGTGGCGCGGATTTTGTGGGCGAGCCAGTAGGGTCAAACAAAAACAAGGGCCGGCTGGAAGCCGGCGCTCCGTCGGCGCACATTATTGCAAGACTGCTTAAACGGAGCGCCGGATTCCAGCCGGCTCTTGTTTCATAGGCGTTGCAAACACTACACATCATCATGTCCTGCATCGGCGCGGAATACGTCGCCGCTGGGCGCAGCGTTGCGGATGCAGCCATTGGCGAGCACGACGGCGCTGCCTTAACCCCGCTCCGGCCGCCACGCCGCCAGCAAACGCGGGCCGCAGGCGCGCAGGATTTCGCCCCTCACTTCGAACGCAGCCCAGGCGGCGGTGGGAAAATCGCTTGCCACCACACGTGCGAGCGTGGAGCCGTCATGGGCCTCGCGCACCAGCAGCGCGGCCAGATCGCCCATGCCGGGATTATGGCCGATGACGACGACGCATTCCCCCTCGCTCGCGACAAACGCGTCCCAGATGCCCTCGGGCGAAGCGAGATAGAGCGCGTTGTCGAAATCAATCTCGGCGCCGCATCGCTTGAGCGCATGTTCGGCGGTTTCGCGCGTGCGCTGCGCGGTGGAGACTAAAGCCAACGTCGGCTTGAGGCCCGCCGCCGCGATCGCTTCGCCAGCGGCCTCCGCGTCGCGCCTGCCGCGCCCGGTCAGCGCCCGCGCCTCGTCGCTCGGCGCTTCGTGGGCGCGGACGGCTTTGGCGTGGCGGAGCAGGATCAGCGTGCGCATGGGCGCACAACATGCCCGCGCCCGAGCAAATTCGCAAAGCCCCCCGCGCCGGCCACCTAAGGCGGGGTTTCTTGCTCAAGCCCCTCTCGACCCCCGGGCAATGATTTGTGGGCGAGCCAGCAATCATTGCGGATCAATTCCCCCATTGACCGACACCTGGCGCATGTAGGCGATCAAAGCGGCGCGATCGTCTGGCTCTGCTACGCCTGCAAACGACATACTCGTTCCTTCAACAAGGTCCTCGGGGTGCTTCAGATAGCGATCAAGCGCCTCGTACGTCCAATCAACGTTGGCTGCAGCGTAGGCCCTGAGCGCTTGAGAATAGTTTGTGTACTCTGGCGCCGCGGCGATCCGGCCATCGAACGCTTGCTGCAGGCTAGGGCCAATGTGTTCAACGCCGTCTGCGATAAAAGAGTGGCAGGCGCGGCATACCTTGGCGACCTCCGCGCCGCGCCCGATGAGCTGCTGACCGCGCACGGGATCACGCAACGCCGCGCGCCAACTTTGGTAGGTCATAGAAGAATTGATCGGCGTCGACGTCGTCGCCCGCGCAGCGTCTTGCTGGCGCAGAGTCGACACGCCCAACACCGCGACGGCTGCAGCGGCGGCTGCTACGCCCCACAACCAGGCGCCCGACCGCACTCCGACGCGGCGCGGCGTGGGTGAAGGCGGTGCAGGCGCGTTCAGCTTACCCGCGACGCCAGCGACAATCTCGGCCACCCCCGCATGCGCCACGCCGGGACGGTAATTCCGTAAATCCGCAGTTTGCACGATGCCGTAGGGATATTTCAGTGCTACATCGTCGAGCCGCGCGGCGACCAGAATTTTGCGGTTGAAGCCGTCGACCGCCTCGGCCTGCACCCATTGGCTGGCATGGCTGGCCATGGTCCACAGAACCAGCACGCAGCGCGCGCTGGCTAATTCGCGTTGGATGGCTTCGTTGAAATGCTCACCGGCCACCAGCGAAGTGTCCCACCAGCAGGAAAAGCCGGCTGCGCTCAGGGCCCGATCCAATGCTTCCGCAACAGGTCGGTTCTCGCGTTTGTAGGAGATAAAAACGTCGGCCATGGCCCGCCCCGCGCATCCGCGCTCAGCCATTAGCACCCGCCGGCGCACGCGTCAGGCCCCACGTCGCCCCGGCATCCAGACCATTAAGGGAGGATTTGGCAGGCCGAGCGCCGGCGGCTAATCAGACTCATGTCTGGATTCGCCAATGTCTGAACTCACCGCCCTCGCCGCCGCCGCCAAGGCTTGGCCGTTCGAACAGGCGCGCCTGCTTTTGGAGCGGGTGAAACATCGCCCCAAGAACCGGCCGGTGATTTTCGAGACCGGGTACGGGCCATCGGGTTTGCCCCATATCGGCACCTTCGGCGAAGTAGTGCGCACGAGCATGGTGCGTCACGCCTTCCGCGTGCTGACCGAGGACGCGTATCCCACCAAGATCATCTGCGTCTCCGACGACATGGACGGCATGCGCAAACTGCCCGACAACGTGCCCAATCACGAGATGCTGCGCGAATATTTGCAACGGCCGCTGACCGACGTGCCCGATCCGTTCGGCACGCACGCGAGCTTCGCCCACCACAACAATGCGCGGCTGTGCGCGTTCCTGGACGGCTTCGGCTTCGAGTACGAGTTCAAGTCGGCGACTGCTTTGTACAAGAGCGGCGCTTTCGATGCGACACTCCTGAAGGCGCTCGCCGCCTATGACGAGATCATGGCGATCATGCTGCCGACGCTCGGCGAAGAACGTCGGCAAAGCTATTCACCGTTCCTGCCTATATCGCCGAAGTCAGGCCGCGTGCTCTACGTGCCGATGAAGCGTATCGACGCGGCCGCCGGCACGATTACCTTCGACGACGAGGACGGCGAGGAAATCACCCAAACCGTCACCGGCGGGCGCGCCAAGATGCAATGGAAGCCCGATTTCGGCATGCGCTGGGCGGCGCTCGGCGTCGATTTCGAAATGTTCGGCAAGGACCACCAGCCGAACCAAGGCGTTTATGCTCGCATCTGCAAGGCGCTCGGGGCAGAGCCGCCGATCAATTACGTGTACGAGATGTTTCTCGACGAGCACGGCGAGAAGATCTCAAAAACCAAGGGCAACGGCATCAGCGTCGAACAATGGCTCTCCTACGCCGCGCCTGAGAGCCTTTCGCTGTACAATTTCCAAAAGCCTCGCACGGCCAAGAAGCTCTATTTCGATGTGATCCCGAAGGCGGTCGATGAGTATCTTTCGCACGTGGAGGCGTACGCGAAGCAAAATCTCGCCGAGCAGCTGGAGAACCCCGCCTGGCACATCCATGCCGGCGCGCCGCCGAAGGACCTCACGCCAATCTCGTTTGCGCTGTTGACGAACCTGGTCTCGGCTTCCAACGCCGAGACCAAGGATTTGCTCTGGGCCTTCATCGCCAAGTACGCGCCCGGCACGACGCCCGCGACGCACCCTTTCCTCGACAAACTCTGCGGCTACGCCATCCGCTATTTCGAGGACTTCATCAAACCGACCAAGCAATTCCGCGCCGCCACCGACAAGGAGCGCGCCGCTTTCGAAGACTTGATCGCGCGCCTGGACGCCCTCCCTGCCGAAATCACCGACGGCGAAGCGATCCAGAACGAAGTGTACGCCGTGGGCAAGGAGCACAGCTTCGAGCCGCTGCGCGACTGGTTCAAGGCGCTCTACGAAGTGCTGTTCGGCGTCGAAAGCGGGCCACGTTTCGGGCAGTTCGCGGCGATTTTCGGTGTGCGCGAGACGAGCGCGCTGTTGCGCAAGGCGCTGGCGGGGGAGTTGCTGCACGCGGCCTGAATCGCGCCTTTCGCCGCAGCGCGTGACGGCGCGGTACAGCCGGAGTGATTGAAGAGGCAGACGAATTTGGAGCGCGGCGTGCGCGGTTCGCGGGCCTGGGGAAGCGTCACATTAAGCGTACCTGAAAGCAGGTAGTGCGACGGATTTGTCGTCGAACTTGCGCCAAATGCGAGCAGCGCGCATTCAAGGTTCGCGAAACAGGCGCATTTGCGGGCCTCGTGTGACACTAGGTCCAAGCGTATGAATGTCGTGTCACACGCGCTTCGGGAGAAAAATTATGCGGCAGACGCGAACGAACGTCGATCGAACGGCATGATCAACTTCTCTGGAAAACGCGTCTTGGTCACTGGCGGCGCTTCGGGCATCGGCAGAGCGCTGGCTGAGACCTTGGCCGCGCGCGGCGCGCTCGTGGTCATTGCCGATCGCGCTGGTGCTGAACCGGTCGCGGCTGGGCTCGGGGGCGAGGCCATCGCCTGCGATCTCGCCGACCCCGCTGCGCCGGCGCGCCTGATCGCGGCCGCAAGCGCGAACGGCCCGCTGGCGCTGGTCTGCTCCAATGCCGGCGTCGGCCGCAACAAACGAGTGCTGAACGAAAGCGACGAAGAAATCGCGCGCGTATTCGCGGTGAATTTCTCCGCCGGCGTGCGGCTGGCGCAGGCTTACGCCGCAACACTCAGCGAGGGCGCGCGCGGGCGCATCCTGTTCACGGCTTCCGAAAACGCGCTCTCTATTCCCGCCGCCATCAAGGGCCGCGGCCTCGGCGCTTACGCCGCCAGCAAACACGCCCTGCTCGCCGCCGCCGAATGGCTGCGCGACGAAGCGGGCCAACTCGACGTGCATGTCTTGCTGCCAGGCGCGGTCTACACCCCGCTGATCTCCAAGAATCTACCTGATCCGAAACTCGCGCCGCCGCAACTCGGCCTGATCATGCCCGAACGCTGCGCCGAACTCGCGCTCACGGGCATGGATCTCGGCCTGTTCTACATCCCCACCCACGCCCACATCGCCAACGATATGCGCGCCCGCAGCGATGGCGTCGCCGCGGCGTTGGCGGCGCTGGGGCTGGGTTGATTCAACCGCCCAGCTCCAGGCGTGCGCAGCATCACGAGGCGCTTTCGAGCTTTGAGTCTAAACCCGCCCGCTTCGGAAACGCCCCTCTACCCCGCGCTAAGTCATTGTAATTCCTACAATTGCAGCACGCTTATCCTACACCCTCAAACCCGTGCGATATTGCATGCCATCTTCTCTTGGGAGGCTACGGTGCACCAGAGCCGATCGGTTGAGGA
>CADEEA010000012.1:0-40180 GCA_902826245.1 uncultured Alphaproteobacteria bacterium
GCACGTCGTTGCAGATGTCGTCGAGCAGGGCTTCCTGCTCGGCGATCGACATCACCACGTTCTTGATCGAGATGATTTCCGCGACAATGTCGCGGATTTCATCGCGTGCGCTCTCGGGGTCGAGCTGCGCCAATTGCGTAAGGTCGATGGTCTCGATCAGCGCATTGAAGATCGTGGACTTGACCCGGTAATAGGCTTCGGAGCGGAACTCGCCGACATTTGAGTTATCAGGCGGCGGCGGCTGTACGCGCGGCGTTGCAGCTTGTGGCGGCGCCGGCCGGGGAGCGGGCGCAGCCGAGGGCGCAGGCCTTGGTTTCGCCGGCGGCGCCGGACGAGCGGCCGTGGGTGCAGCGGCAGGCGCCGGCGCTGTTGCGCCCGGTGCATCGCCAAGGCTGCGCTTTCCGAACATCAAATGCTCCTAGCGTTTCAGAAACGACAGCTTGTCGACCAGTGTCGTCTTCTTGATCTCGACCGGTTTGCGTCCGGTCAAACGCGCAGCAAGTGTGTCGATCGCCAGCGCGATTTTAGACTGCGGGGCCAGCTCGCCGACCATCTGGCCGTTGTTGGCGGCGGCGCCGAACAATTGCGGATCGAACGCGAAGGAGGCGACCGGTTCAGCGCCGAGGGCCTCGGAAAAGTCCTTGAAGGGAATCTCTGGGCGCTTGGGCACGCCAACCATGGAGAGCGCGACGGTCGGGGGCGAATCGTAGGGCCGCATGGCCTTCAGCAAATCCATGATGTTCTTGGTGTTGCGCAGGCTCGCGAGATCAGGGCCGGCGACGATGATCACGTCGTCGGCGGCAAGCAGCGTATGCTTCACCCACGAATTCCAGGCGTGGGGCAAGTCAAGCACAACGAACGGGCTGGTTCGACGCACCCGCTCCACCACGCTTTCGAACGCCTGCGGATCAAGCTCGAACTCGCGCTCCAAGGTCGCCGGCGCGGTCAGCATCTGCAGGCGCTGCGTTTGTTTAGTGGTGACGCGCTCCAGGAAAACGTCATCGACGCGATCGGGCGCGAGCAGTACGTCGGCGATTGACTGCGCGGGATCTTGATTGAAGTCGAGCGCGGCGGTTCCGAAGGATAGATCGAGATCAAGCAGCGTCGCGCCGGATTCCTGGCGCTCGGCGATCGACCAGGCAAGATTGTGGGCGATCGTGGAAGCGCCGATGCCTCCACGAGCGCCGATCACGGCAATGACGCGTCCGGCAAAGGGTTTGTCGGGATTAACGTAAAGCCCACAGATGGTGCGGATCACGTCCAGCGCCTGCATGGGCGGCACGATATACTCACTGATGCCGCGCGCCATTAATTCGCGAAACAGGCCGATGTCGTTGACCGCGCCGATGATGACGACCTTGGTGCCTTGCTCGATCACTTCGGCGAGCCGATCGAGGCTGTGCAACATGCCTGCGCCTTGCAGCAGCGTGTCCAGGATCAGCAGGTTAGGGCTCGATTGCGAGGCAAAGCGCACCACCGCGGCGTCAATGCCGCCCTGATCGACGCTGATTTCAGCGCGGGCCATGCGCCGATCGGCGGTGATCCCTGCGATCAGGTCGGCGATTTCGGGGCGATCGCAAGAGGCATGAATTGTGATGCGCGGCACCGGTTGCTCGGTGACCGTCCCTTCGTCGCGGGCTATCGTCAATGCTGGCGCCGGCTCGTCGAGTTGGAAGGGGTCGTCGTGTTGAGTGGGCGTGTAGGGCAAACTGGTCTCGTTAGCGGGCGTCCCGGGAGCGGCCTCCGCATCGAACGATGGCATTGGCGCCAATGCGCCAGCGGCAAAGCTCTCGTCTTCCTCCAATACGAATTCGGGTTCGTCCTCGAGGTTCCAGTCCAATTGGGTGTTCGGTGAGTTCATGGCGGTCGGCCCTTATCGAGCAACGTCGCTGATGACGACATGTTCTTGTTCGCTGCGCGTCGCGTGAGTTGGCTGTCCCTCGCGGTAGGCCTCGAACACAGTGGTGCGGCGTCCAGAATCGCGGGGCGTGGCATCGCGCGGACGCAGAAGATCGCTTGGGTCCTCGACCATCGCCGCCAGATTGGCCTGCATGGCGCAGCCGAAACTTTCCCAGGCTTGGTTGTTGCTTTGATGCCCCAGGTCCTGCTCCCACAACGGCGCACATTCCGGTGCGCGCGCCTCGAAGCGCGAGAAGCTCACCACTACAGGCTCTTCCGTGGTTCCGGTGGCGTCGTATGTGGAAGAAGCGATGGCGGCGTGCGAAATTCCAGCCGCGACCAGGAAGCGCCGCGCCTGATCGGACAAGACCTGAGCGGAAGCTTCGTTTGCTCCGCCCGCAGGCGCGCTCAACACCAGAGCGCCGTGGCCGTAGCGCAGATAATTATTGGCCAGCGCGGAGAGCTCTCCAGATTCGGTCGGCGCCAGCGAAACATCGCCGGGTGCGGCCGCAAGGCGATATTCTTGCGACGTCTGCTCGACCGCGATCTGATGGCGGTCGCCACTCGTGGGGATGGCGTTTCCCGGCGGCGGGTCAGGGATGCTGGCGCAGGCGCCGAGCGCGCTGAGGCCGAGAACAAGAGTAGGCAAGCGTGACTTCATTGCGCGCCTCATTCAACGACGTGGCCATGAGGTCCCAATAGACGGCTTGGCGCGCCGTCATGGGACTCAGGGGGACGATAAAGTGCGTTCAGACGGCCGGTGAGCAGGCTCTCGCCTTCGGTCGGGTTCATGAAGCCGTCGGCGGGGGTGCGTAATTGTCCCGGCGCCGTGGGCTGCACGAGGTAGGGCGTGGCGATGATGACCAGTTCGGTCTCGTTGTTGATAAAATCGCGCGAGCGGAACAACGAGCCAATCACGGGCGTGTTCATAACGCCTGGCACGCCCTCCATCGCGTGGCGGGTGCGTTCCTGCAACATCCCCGCCAACACAATCGAGCTGCCAGACGACATTTCCAACGTCGTCTCCGCGCGCCGCACTTGCAGCGCGGGAATATTAAAGCCGCGGATGACAGTGGTGGAGCCGTCCGGGTTGCGCACGGCGGTGTCGCCAGTGTTGATCGCGCCGTCGGATGTCAGCTCACTGACCTCGGTCGAGACTTTGAGCGAAATACGCCCGCCGGACATGACTACCGGCGTGAACGCAAGGCCAACGCCGAACGGCTTGAACTCGACAGAGACCTGCCCGTCCTTGGCCGAGACCGGCACCGGAAATTCGCCGCCGGCAAGGAAGGTGGCGGCTTCCCCGGAGATCGCGGTGAGGTTGGGTTCCGCCAGTACGCGCAGCAGCCCGGCACGCTCGAACGCTTCGATCGAAGCGTCGGTCTGGCGCAATTGTTCGCTACGTGCGGGGCCGTACGTGGTGGAGGTGCCGATGAAATTGCCGTTGGGGTCGAACACAGCTTCCTGCGAATAACCGCCGACCCCTGCCCCCGATGGTGTTGTCCCAGTCCCAGCGTTCGCCCCCGGAAAGGTCAAGCTCTCGGGGTGGAGGATATTCTCCGCCACGCCGCCTGAACCAGCTAGGCCGCCCAGAATAGCGCCATTGATCGAATAGCCGCTGCGGGTGGCGATATCAACGAAAGCGTCCGAGGGCAGCAGCTGGTTGACCATCTCGTCATAATTGAGATTGACCCCCAATTGCCGGATGAGCGTGCGACTCATCTCCACCACGCGCACGCGTACGAGCACCTGCTCGCTGCCTTGCACTTGAATGAGATTGACGATGCGGCTTTGCCCGGATGCGCCCGGCGCGCCCCCGCCCGTGCTGGTGGCGAGAAATTGCGTGGCGATCTGGTTGGCGCGATCGGCTTCCGCCGCGCTCTGAGCGTTGCCGGAGAGCACGATAGCGCCGTTCAGCGCTTCTGCTTGTATGCGCGAGGAGGGGGCGTGACGACGCAGAATGTCATTCAACGGCGCGACGTCGGGCTCAACCCGGATTTCGACGTTCGCAATCTGGCGGCCGTTTGCGTCGAAGAAAAAGAGGTTGGTTTGCCCAAGCGCGCGGCCCACCACATAAGCGCGCCGAGCTGTGCGCACTGTGGCGTCGGCGATGGCGGGATTGGAGATCAGCACATCGCGCGCATCGGCAGGCAAATCGATCACCGCCGACTTGCCGAACGGCAGCACCATCGAGACCGACTGGGCGCCGCCGCCGCCATTGACGCGCATGACCGAGGATGCATCCGGCGGCTCAAGCTGCGCTTGAGCGTAACCAGGGGTAAGCGCCAACGCCGCTGACAGAGCGGTGGCGAGAGAGGATCGAAAGGCCTGCGCCGATTTCATTACCGGCCTCCCTGCAGCGTGCCAAACGAGTGCACGCGCACTGAATCTGATTGTTGGCTCAGCGGATTGCTGTTTCGGGGCCTGGTGTTCAGACCTACCGTGTCGACTTGCACACCGCGCAGGGCGAGCGCGATATCGCCGAGCTTATCGGCATGTTCAAGAATGCGCGCGTCCTCGGGAGTGAGCTCAAGCACGGCGACTTCGGTGTCGATTATCTCCGGCCCATCGCCGCTGGTTTGAGTTTGAGTTTTATCGCCCATCGCCAACACACGAACGTCCTCAAGAACAATCGAGCTGCGAACCTGCTCGCCGCCATCGGCTTCGAGCTTGGTAGTCACGATAACGTCCACGCGGTCATTCGGTTGAATGTAGCCCCCAGCAGCCGTGGACGCTTCAATCGGGACCGACACGGCGCGGTAGCCGGGTTCAAGCAGTGCGGCCATGAAGCCGCGACCATCCGGCTGAATCACTGCGCCGACGATGATCGGCTCGCCCTGCGTGAAACTGCGGCGTGTCACGGCGCCGACATATTCCTCGCGTGCCGAAGGAGCGCCGCTGACGCGTACGAAATTCTCCGTCACGGAGGCGGTTGGAAAGCGCGCCACGCGCAAGTCCGCCGACGTCAACGCCACGCCTTGCGCGATGTCGCGCGCCGCGACCAACACGTCTTCCCCCGGCATCGGCGCGACCGCCTCCGCTTGCGGCGTATCGCGCGACGCGTTCATGCCGCGAATAAGCAACAACGCGCCCACCGCGGCGAGCGCGGCGATCGCCAATACTATCAACTGACGCGCTGACATGCGCTCTCTCCTCGCGGGTCGCGAAACCCGCCCGACCAGACCACGTTTATGGCTAAGGCAGTGTTAATAGACCCTCCGCGAACGAAAGCCGGGGGAGAGCCAACAGGCCTCCGCCCAAAATGGCGACGCCGTAGGGGATGCCGTTTTGTTTTTTCAGTAATTGGTTGACGAAGCCGGGGTAGGCCTCAGTCTGCGGGATGAATTGCCGCGCCGCCACCAGCGCCAAGGCGAGCAAACCGCCGATCATTGCCGCACCCAGGATAAAGGTCCGAAACTCCGCGATGCCGGTCCACACGGAGACCGCCGCGAACAATTTCGCGTCGCCGCCGCCGATAATGTTCATCTGGAACAGCACAAAGCCGGCCGCTAGAATGCCAAAGCCAAATAACAAATGCAGCCCGACCCCAGGCAGGCTTTGCCCAGACGCTAGCGCCAGGATTGGGTATGCAGACGCGAGTGCGATCGAGACCCAGTTCGATATGGTCAAAGAGGCTATGTCGCTGCCCGCGGCGTAGACCAGCAGTGCGACGAAAATGGCCAAGGCGAGGGGGTCGAGCATGCGCCTGGGTGCGCCGCGCCGGGTCAAAAAAGTCTTAAAAAGAAAACGCCGCCCGGAGGGGCGGCGTTTGAGGGAGAGGGATGAAGGGCGCATCGGGGCCGCCGCAAGGGCGGCCCCTCAACGCTAGAGAGATTATTGGTTGGCGGTGTCGAGTTCAGACGACGCGTTGTTGAACGTGTCGTTCAAGCTGTCGCCGACCGAGCCAACCGCGACGATAATCGCGACGCCGATCAGAGCGGCGATGAGGCCGTATTCGATCGCAGTGGCGCCGTCTTCATTCTTCAGGAAACGCTTCAACATATCCAATGCTCCTTTTGTCGAGTGCTTTTCTCACCGGCCCGGCAGCGTGTCGCACCCGACACCCAAAACCAGACGCAAGGGGGACGCTACACGAGCGGGGTTAACGCTATCGCCCACGAACGAGATGAAAATTCCTCTAACGCGACCGAAGATTCCCGCGCTGCTATCGGAGATTTCATGTGGGCCTAGCCTCCGGGGGCATTAGCGATGCAGCAACCATTCGCGATTAGCTCTTAAGAACGGATGAAGCGCGTTTGAGGTTGCCTGCGATGCCCATGTACAAATCTCTCGCCGCAGCGGCTTTTGCGTTTTCCTTTTTTCTAATAGGCTCAGGCCACGCCGTTGCGAACGAGATCAGGGTGGCGCTGGATCAAGCGTTTCCAATTCGATTGGCTGAGTCGGCCGAGGGGGTGGCTATTGGCAATCCCACGATCGCCGGGGTCTCAGTTCAGAACGACCGCTTCTTGTTCGTCACTGGCCGTTCGTACGGCACAACCAATCTGGTGGTGGTAGGCGGCAACGGGCGCGTGCTTTATTCCGGACGTGTAACAGTAGTGCCAGACGAAACTGACGTCGTCATGGTCACGCGCGCCGGCGAGACTGCGCGCCTTGAGTGCACGCCGCTGTGTCGCCCGCGACCGGACATAGGCGACGGTCGAGCCTCCACGTCGGTCGCAGAGCAGATCGCTGGGCGTGCGTCGGCCGCTGGCTCGCGTTAATTTCGATTTACTTTCTTGCTTGACGGTTTTGCAGGGCTTCCGCGCTAAGCTGGCGTTTCGGAGGCGGCATGATTGCGCTGGTGAGAAATGCCAAGAGGGCTCTCGCGCGGTTCGCGAACGAGAAGCGCGGCGCCGCGGCTGTTGAGTTCGGCATCGTATTGCTGCCGTTCGCGCTGCTTACCATCGGCGTCGCCGAAGTCGGCATGATTGGCTATACGCAATCGGTGCTGGATTTCTCCGTCAACGAAACGGCGCGTCAGATTCGAACCGGCCAAGCCCAGCAGGGCGGTCTCAACCAAACCCAGATCAAGGACATGTTGTGCGACGAGATGGGTAATCTCGTCTTTGTCGACTGCGCCGCCGACATGTTTCTGGACGTTCAGCGTTTCGATTCCTTTGTGGAGGCGGCCCAGGTGGCCTCGCCGATGCAGAACGATCAATTCGTCACCAGTAGTTTCGGCTACGACCCGGGCGCCCCGTCTGACATTGTCGTGGTGCGGGCGTTCTTTCGCTGGCGGCCGCTCACGCCGGCGTTTCAAGATCTGTTCAAAAACGTCGCCAACGGCGATCGCATCATCGCCTCCACCATGATGTTCCGCAACGAGCCTTACGAATGAGCCTGCTGCACCGTTTCCGTCGTTTCGGCGCTGCGCGCCAGGGGCTTGCGGCCTTGGAGTTCGCCATCCTGCTGCCGATGATGATCTTCATGCTCTTCGGCGCAGTCGACCTGATCGACGCCATGGGCACCAACCGCCGCACCGAAAACGTCGCCGCCTCGCTGGCTGACGTGGTTTCGCGCGACACTGAAGTGACCGACGATGAAATCACCGGCCTGTGGGCGGCGATGTCGATCTTGATGGTTCCCGATCCCGTCGCCGAGGTGCGCGCACGCGTCACCAGCATTGAAGTCGTGTCGAGCGCGAGCGCGCAAGTAGTCTGGAGCGAAGGCCATGGCATGTCGGCCCTCTCCAGCGGCGCTTCGATCGAACTGCCCGAAGACATGATGTTGCCCGGGACCAGCGTCATTCTGGCCGAGACCGCGTTTACCTATGAAGCGCCGCTGGGCATTCTGTTCACCGGGTCCATGAATTTCGAGCATACCGCCTATCGGCGTTCGCGTCTGGTCGATCCCATTCCGCGTGCATAACGCGATTTGACGCTTGACGAGAGCGGTGCGTGCGGCCTTTGTTCCGCGATGGAAAATCCGAAGACGCCGGCTGAGGCGGTCGATCGCCTTGTTGTTCTCTACGATCGCGCCGCCGATCGCCTGATAGAATCGGTGCGCCTGTTTGCGGAGAAGGGGACGCCGCCGACCCCGGAAGAGCGCTCTTCATTTCGCTATCCGGAGTTGCGCGTCACCTATCTGCCGAATGCGCCAGCGCCGCGGCTCGCGCGCGCCTACGGTCAGCTCACTTGGCCAGGCGAGTATGCGGTGACGGTGACGCAGCCGCGCTATTTTCGAAAATACCTGATTGAGCAATTGGGTTATCTTGTCGGCGATTACGGGGTGGAAATCAGCGTACGCGCCAGCGAATCCGAGATCCCGTACTCGTTCGTGTTGGATGCCGCCGGCGCCGCCGCGTTCGAGAACGTCCCCGCCGAAGATTTGGCTCGATACTTTCCTAATCCGCGTTTGACGCAGGTCGGCGATGCGGTGGTGGACGGCTTGCCTGTAAAAGCACTTGACGGCGCGCGTCCGCTCGGCCTGTTCGATGCGCCGCGGACCGATTATTCGCTCAAGCGCATCCAACACTACACGGGCGCGCCGTGGGCTGATGTCCAGCCCTGGATATTGTTCACCAATTACCAGCGTTATGTCGAAGAGTTCGTGCGCTGGGCGGCCGAAGGCGTGAAGAATGGGCCGAAGGGTTGGGCGCTTTCATGCCCGGGCAATGTGTGCATTGAGGCTGGCGACCAAGACGCCGAACGAAAGGCGCTCGAGGTTCCCTGGCAGAAATACCAGATGCCGGCCTACCATCTGAAAACGCCTGACAATGACGGCGTCACGCTGGTGAACATCGGCGTCGGGCCCTCGAACGCGAAGACGATCACCGATCATTTGGCGGTGCTGCGTCCCCATTGCTGGCTGATGATCGGTCATTGCGGGGGGCTGCGTCATACTCAACGCATCGGCGATTACGTGCTCGCGCACGCCTATCTGCGCCGCGACAAGATCCTCGATGATCGCGTGCCGCTGGAAGTGCCGATTCCGGCGATCGCCGAGGTGCAGGTCGCGCTGCAACAAGCCGCCGCTACAGTGGCCGGCGGCGAGAAGGAGGATTTACGCCGGCGCCTGCGCACCGGCACCGTGGTGTCTTACGCTGACCGCAATTGGGAGCTGAACTACAATCAGGAGCGGCAGTTGCTCTCGCAATCGCGCGCCATCGCGGTGGACATGGAGAGCGCTTGCATCGCCACGCAGGGCTTCCGGCTGCGCGTGCCTTATGGCGTGCTGCTCTGCGTCTCGGATAAGCCGGCGCATGGCGAAATCAAACTCCCCGGGGTCTCCGATCGCTTCTACGATCGCGCCATCGGCGCGCACCTGCGCATCGGCCTTGAGACCATCGCATTACTGAAACAGAACCGCGACGACCTGCACTCGCGCAAGTTGCGCGCGTTCGATGAGCCGCCGTTTCGGTGAGGGCGATCGATGCGAGCGCGCGCCTGGAGCCTGGTGGGTGCAGTCTTCCCTCCCGAGCGAGCGTAATCGCCGCTTTGACGAGACGGACTTAATCGGTCATCACAGGCGCAATGACCTTCGATCGCATTGTTCCCCTCGACCGTGTCGTCAATTTCCGCGATTTCGGCGGTTACGATACTAAGGACGGCTCACGCATCGCGCGTGGACGTCTGTTCCGCAGCGCGCATTTTTCCGACGCTAGCGACGCCGACATGGCCAAGCTCGACGCGCTTGGCGTTTCCTTCATGGTCGATCTCCGCCGCCCCGAGGAACGTACGAGCGAGCCCAATCGCTGGCCGGGTGAGGGGGTGCGCATCTTCAGCAACGAAGAGGGGCAAGTCGGCGCCCTGTCTCCGCACCTGATGGCGTTGCTGCAGGACGACCTCACAGCGGCGGGCGTCGCCGATTACATGCACGAACTCTATCGCCGTTTCGCCTTCGAGCCGCGCCACATTGAATTGTACCGCGCCTGGTTTGCAGAACTTGCCTCAGTGGATGGCGCCGCGATCATCCACTGCGCGGCCGGCAAGGATCGTACAGGGCTGGGCTGCGCGCTCACGCTGCATGCACTTGGCGTCCGCGAAGACGTCATCTTCGCGGACTACGAGCTCACAAACAGCGTGCTGGACCTCGCCAAGCGTTTGCCTCGCATCCAGGCGCGCATGGAAGAGAGGCTAGGCCGCACCTTCGAGTCGGAGACGCTGAAGCCGATGCTGGGCGTGGCGCCGGATTATCTGCGCACGGCGCTGGATGCGATTGAGGAGCGCCACGGCGCGATCGACCGCTACCTGGAGGATGTGCTCGGCGTCGGCGTTCGCGAGCGCGCCAATCTGCGCGAGCGGCTCGCTGCCTGAGCGCGACGCCTTGCCCCAAGCGCCGCCGCCGTTCATAAGCTCGGCCATGCTGCGTTTCGGTCTCGCCATTTCGGCGTTGGTGTTCGTCGTCGACCAGGCCTCCAAATGGCTGGTGTTGGGGCCTGGCAAGTTCAGCCCGCCCGGATGCCTGGAGCAGGGGATCGGCTGCCGTTTTATCGAACTGTCCCCGTTCTTCGATCTCCACATGCTCTGGAACCGCGGCGTGAGCTTCGGCCTGCTGCGCGCCGACAGCGACGTCATGCGCTGGGGTTTGGTGGTTCTCTCCATCGCCATAGCCGGCGTGTTCGGCTCCTGGCTGCGGACCGCCGAGCGGAGGCTGACCGGGGTAGCTCTCGGGTTGGTGGTCGGCGGCGCCCTCGGCAACGTGGTGGACCGGATTCGTTTCGGCGCCGTTGCTGATTTTCTCGATTTCAACGGCCTCTGGTTCCCCTGGGTTTTCAATGTCGCGGACGCCGCTATTAGCCTCGGCGCGATTTTTCTGGTCGCCGATATGGTGTTTTTCGAGTCTGGGGCCAATAAGAAGGTGGCCGGACAGGGGGCGGAGCCGCCCCCGGCCAGCCAGATTCGCTAGAATCCTGGCCCCGTGCCCCATAATTGCCTGATCCGGCTGCTGCACTCCGGCTTGGCGCGCCGTGCCAGTCTCGGCTAGAAGCACCACGAGAGATTTGAGGGAGCCCGATGACAACGAGACCGATCGCCCTGGTGGCCATGTTGGCGGCCGCCGCCGCCGCTAGCGGTTGCGCCAGCATCTCGCGCGCCATTGGCGGAACCAAGGTGACGCCGGACGAGTTTCGCGTGGTCACGCAGGCGCCATTGACGCTGCCGCCGGATTACAATCTGCGCCCGCCGCGCCCAGGTGAGGCGCGCCCGCAGGAGCGCGATCCTGACGAGCAGGCGCGCGCAGCGTTGTTCGGCGACGAGATGGGCCAGGCCGCCAGCACGGGCGAGCGTTCGCTAGTCGCCGCCGCCGGCGCGGAAGCGGTCGATCCAGGCATTCGCGACACCATCGATTTCGAGGCGCAAGGCATCGTCCGCCGCAACGAAGGCTTCGTCGATCGCGTGCTCGCTTTTGGCGGATCAAACGCACCACCGCCGGCGCCGCTGAACGCCGAGCAGGAAGCCCAGCGCCTGGAAGAAGAAGAATCCATCCGCCGCGCAACCGGCGGTGGGCAGGTAGTGATCGAACGCCGCCGCGGCGGCTTCAAGCTTCCGGGAACTTGAAGTCGCAGGCTGGGTGCTGGCGCTCGCGGCAGGAATCGAACCCGCATCTCAGCGTTCGAAGCGCTGCATCCTATCCGTTGAACGACGTGAGCTTAGTGGATGCTTGTAGCATCAAACAAAGCCGCCGTCATTCCGCTCAAGTCGTATAGACCATTACCCATCCCCGGATTGGCGCTTGCGCCAGGTCCGGGGCCCAAGATCGCGAGAGCTTCGCGTTTATGGGCCCCGGGCCCGCCGCTTACGCGGCGTCCCGGGGATGGGTGTGTCACCCCTTCACGCACACCACCTGCTTCAGCGTGTGCACAACCTCCACCAGATCGGCCTGTGCGGTCATGACGGCGTCGATGTCCTTGTAGGCCATCGGCGTTTCGTCGAGCACGCCTTCGTCCTTGCGGCACTCGACGCCCTCGGTGGCCGCGCGGTGATCGGCTAGCGTGAAGCGGCGCTTGGCTTCGGTGCGGCTCATCGCGCGCCCGGCCCCGTGGCTGCAGGTGCAGAATGAATCCGCATTGCCCTTGCCGCGCACGATGAACGATTTCGCACCCATCGAACCCGGGATGATGCCGAGTTCGCCAACGCCGGCGCGCACCGCGCCCTTGCGGGTCACGTATACGTCCGCGCCGAAATGGTGCTCGCGCGCCACGTAATTGTGGTGGCAGTTCACAGCACTCTTCTCGAGCTTGAACTTTGGCAAATTGTCGCGGAGCGCGCGTAACGTGCGCTCCATCATCACCTCGCGGTTGATGCGCGCGTAATCCTGCGCCCAGCTCACCGCCTCCACATAATCCGCGAACAGATCCTCGCCTTCCATGAAGAAGGCGAGATCGCGATCGGGCACGTGGTAGCCCAGCTCACGGTGCAGCAATTCATCGCGCGCGCGCTCGATGAAATACTTGCCGATGCGGTTTCCCGAGCCGCGCGAGCCCGAGTGCAACATCACCCAGACGCGGTCCTCCTCATCGAGGCACGTCTCGATGAAGTGGTTGCCGCCGCCGAGCGTCGCCAATTGCGCGGTCTGCGCCTTGGCCGAAGCCTTCGGGTGCTTGTCGACGATGGCCTCGTAGCGTTCGTTCAAGCCGGAATCGCGATAGGCGGTCTCGACCGACGACGGCGCCTCGCGGTGATTGCCGTTCGGCCCATTGCCATGGGGCACGTTGCGCTCGATCGCGCCGCGAATCCGCGCAAGCGAATCCGGCAAATCGTTCGCCGTGAGCGAAGTGCGCACCGCCATCATACCGCAGCCAATGTCTACGCCGACAGCGGCTGGGATGATCGCGCCCTTGGTCGGGATCACAGAGCCCACGGTGGCGCCGATGCCGAAATGCACGTCGGGCATCACGGCGATGTGGCTATGAATGAACGGCAACGAGGCGACGTTGCGCAATTGGTTCTGCGCCTCTTGCTCCACCGGCACACCCTTGACCCAGGCTTTGATTGGCGCTCGCGCGCCTTCGATGTTTTCGTAACCGGACATGACCGGTTCTCCTTTGTCTTAAACCATTCCTGCGCCCCGGAGCAGAAACGAAGAACCCCTCCGAGGCCATCGCCTGGAGGGGTTCTTCATGCTCCAACTGGTCCGAAGACGTCAGCCGCTGGGATCCCTCCATGCACGCAATGCGATGCGCTCGCCGCGATAAGCGACTTGCGTTGGCATGCTGCAATCGAATTTCCGTAAGCGGTTCATGACTTCCTCGAAGGGCGCGTCGATAACACAAGCGCGGCGTGATTGCACATGTTTTGTTGCGTGGCGCCTCACCTGTGGCGCACGAGTCACATCGACGTCTTGGGCGCCCGGCCTAGCACTCGCCATCGGTGAAGCACAATTCCCGAACACCCATCCCCGGAGCGTCGCGCAGCGGCGCGTCCGGGGCCCATAAACCCAAACGCTCGCGATCTTGGGCCCCGGAATTTTCGCTACGCTCAATCCGGGGATGGGTGTTTGGAAAATCGCACGTCAATGACGTCGGGACTACAGTAGCTTGTGACATCGTGGGGCTTCGCCAAGAGCGATGGCAGAATGCTTGGAACGACTATGACAAAGCATCCCGTGGCGGCATCCTGTTTCAGGCCCCTGGATATTTGGGCGGGCTAGAGCGCACATCCGAAGGGCAAGCCGACATCGCGCGAGTGGTGGAGCTGCGTCCGAGCGTTGTTCAGACGATTGCGGAATACGGTATCGTGCCGTAGAGCGCCCACAGCATCACATATCCCGCGCCAGATCTTCCCCGCCGTTCTCCGGGATCGCCAGGCCCTGTGCGATGAGCGCACTCCACGCGTCCTCCGCGCTTTCGGCGAAGCGGAAGAGGTCGAGATCAGGCGCGTTGATCATGCCGTGTTCCACCAGAACATCGAACTTAATGATCGAGCGCCAATAGGTTTCGTCGAACAGCACGATCGGAATCGTGCGCGCTTTTTTGGTTTGGCGGAGCGTTAGAATCTCGAACAATTCGTCAAGCGTGCCGAAGCCGCCGGGAAACACCACCAACGCCTGCGCGCGCATGGCGAGGTGCATTTTGCGCATGGCGAAATAGTGGAACTGGAAGGTGAGCGATGGTGTCGTGTACGGGTTTGGCTCCTGCTCTTCGGGCAGCTTGATGTTGAAGCCGATGGTGGGCGCGCCGGCCTCACGCGCGCCGCGATTGGCCGCTTCCATCGCGCCGGGACCGCCGCCTGTGGCGATGACGTTGTAGTGCGGTTCGTTTTCAGGGTTCACCGCGCCGCCTTTGAGCGAGGCGAGTTTGCCGAATTTGCGTGCCTCGCCGTACCAATAGGCTTGGCGCCCCGGCCCATCCTCGCGAATGCGCGCCGAGCCGAATACAACGATGGTGGAGCGAATGTTGGCGGCTTGCAGCGCGCGGTCGGCTTTTTCGTACTCCAGCAGGAACCGAACCCCGCGCATCTCGCGCGACATCAGGAAGTCCGCATCAAGCGCGGCGAGGCGGTAGGAGGGGGAGGCGGTCTGGGTATTGTTCGAGTCGGTCATAGGGGACACGGTAACCTTTCTCCCTGGCGCGGGAGAAGGGATGCTAAGCTCGCGCGAATCTCATGCCCATCGCCCGCCTCCCCCCCGAAGCCGTGAACCGCATCGCCGCGGGCGAGGTGATTGAGCGCCCGGCTGCGGCGGTGAAGGAGCTTGTCGAGAACGCGCTTGACGCTGGCGCGATGCGCATTGCGGTGCGCATCGAGCGGGGCGGTCTGGGGCTTATTTCGGTTGAGGACGATGGCGGCGGCATTCCGCGCGAGGAACTGTCGCTGGCGGTGGAGCGACACGCGACGTCGAAGTTAGTCGCCGGCGCCGGGGGCGATGTGGACCTGCTCAACATCCACACCATGGGTTTCCGCGGCGAAGCGCTGCCCAGTATCGGCGCGGTGGCGCGGTTGGCGATTACCTCAAAGGCGCGAGGCGCTGGGGAATCGTGGCGCGTCGAGGTGGAGGGCGGCGCGCTGGCGCCGGTCAAACCTGCGGCATGGGCTTCGCCATCGCCGAGTGGAGCGCTGGTGGAGGTGCGCGATCTTTTTTTCGCCACGCCAGCGCGGCTGAAATTCATGAAGTCCGAGCGCGCCGAGATGTTGGCGGTGTCCGACGTGGTCAAGCGCCTCGCTATGGCGCGCCCGGACGTGGCGTTCACGCTGGAGCATGACGGGCGCACTAATTTGCGCTTGAGCGCGGAAAGCGATCCCGAGAACGAAGGCCGCCGCGCGCGGCTGGCGGCGATTCTCGGCGCAGATTTCGCGCCCAATTGCATCGCGCTCGATCAGGTGCGCGGCGAGGTGCGCATGTCGGGCTTCGCCGGACTGCCGACGTTTCACCGCGGCACGCGTGAACACCAGCACCTGTTCGTCAATGGCCGTCCGGTGAAGGACAAATTGATCGTCGGCGCTGTGCGCGCGGCCTATCAGGATTTGCTCGCGCGCGACCGCCATCCGGTGGCGGCGCTGTTCCTCGACCTGCCGCCGAGCGAAGTGGACGTGAACGTGCACCCGGCGAAAACCGAAGTGCGCTTTCGCGATGCGTCTTTGGTGCGCGGGCTGATCGTTGGCGCGTTGAGCCATGCGCTTGCGGGCGCGGGGCATCGCGCTTCAACCACGACAGCGCACAACGCGCTCGGCGGCTTTCGCTCGTACGACTTGCCCGCGCAGCCGACATTGCGCGCATGGGGCGCAGCCGAGGAGCGTTTGGCGCCCGGCGTTTTTGCGTTGCCGAGCGGGCGGGTGGAAACCTCTTGGACCGCCGGCGTCTCGCCGGCCGACTATGGTGCGGCTTCCACGGTTTCGCCGGCGGGGACGCCGGCGGTCCAAGACGATGATGCGCGTTTCTTCCCTCTCGGCGCGGCGCGCGCGCAGATCCACGAGACCTACATCGTCGCCCAGACCGAGGACGGCATAATCATCGTCGATCAGCACGCGGCGCACGAGCGGCTGGTGTACGAGCGCATGAAGCAGATGCTGGCCAATGGCGGGGTGCGCCGGCAGGGCTTGCTGATCCCCGAAGTGGTGGAGCTCGACGCGAGCGAAGTCGAGGCGCTGCTCGCGCGTGCGGAAGAATTGGCGCAACTCGGCTTGGTGATCGAGCCGTTCGGGCCTGGCGTTATTCTTGTACGGGAAACCCCGGCGCTGCTGGGGCACGTGGACGCGGCGGGATTGCTCAAAGACCTCGCCGACGACATCGCCGAACTGGGCGAAGCGCATGCGCTGAAGGAGCGACTGGAGGAGGTGTGTTCCTCAATGGCGTGCCGCGGTTCGGTGCGCGCGGGGCGTAGGCTCACCGGGGAAGAAATGAACGCACTGCTGCGCCACATGGAAGCCACGCCGTTCTCAGGGCAGTGCAATCACGGCCGCCCGACTTATGTGGAGCTGAAGCTGGCGGATATCGAGAAGCTGTTTGGGCGGAGGTGAGCGGCGCGTGTGGCGGGTGCAACGTTTCTCTATCGTTCGGAATCTGGTTCGATGCGCTTCAAGGTTACTTTCGTCTGCCTGTTCCTGAGGCGTTGATTGACTTCCGACCAATCCTCCAAACGATCGTTTACGCTACCCAATCCATCGGCCAAAATATTTCCTGCATTCTCCCCGAGGCGCGATAGCTCTCGCCCCAGTCGGCTGCGGCGCAAGCCGAGGGCGAATGCGGCCAATCCCCAGACAGTGACTCCACCAATTGCCAGCGTGAGAATGATTGAGCCCGACCGGGTAGACTCTATCTCGACGAACGAGAAGTCACGCACATCGGCCGGCCAGTCGTCTGGTAGGAACGGACCATAGGGGCTTCCATAAGTATACCGAAGCTCCTGAGCGATGTGATCGTCGATTATTGACACGATTTCTCGCAGCTCGATGAAGGATAGCGCGCTGCTGTTCTCGATAAAAAGTTCAAACTTGGCCATCGTCACTGTCCTCAGGACTCAATGGTTGAATCGCAAATGCCGAGGGGGTCAAGCCATATGTCCCTAACTAGATACGGAAATGGCGCTTCATCCGCCGTTCGCTCCATCACGCCGCCGTCTTGCACGAATGGAACAGCCGCTAGGGCTTCCGGCCGATGAGGGTCGGCTGCGTCAAGTCGAGGGCCCGAGGATTAAGCCTATGGCCTCGGCAAGGCTCTTGCGATCATCGTCGCTCAGAGCGCCGAGGCGTCGTATGATGAGGCGGTGCTCGAACGTGGCGAAGATCGGTTTGATCGCGGAGGGCTTGAGAAGACCGGCGGCTTGCCAGCCGGCGAGCCAGACCTCTCCGAACGCGGGTGAGGGGCGAAGTTGCGAGGTAATCGCCATTAGCACCACGTCCGGCCGCTCGACGGCGTACTGGCGCGACGATGCGACCACGGCGGGCCGTTGCTTTGTGGCCTTCTGATTCGTGAAGGGAAACGGGACGAGGACTACCTCACCGAACTCATAGGGCATCGTAGGCGTCGTCTTCGGGATTGGCCCAGGCCTGGGCGAAGGCCGGCTCAGAAGCAGCGAGGTTGGCGCGCGCGAGGGCGCGGTCGGAATCGCGCGTGCGAATAAAATCGACGAAGTCTTCGACTTCGGCGATGCGATCGCTCGGTAGCGCGCCGATTTTCTCAATCAGCACATCGCTCACGCGGCCGTCGTCTGCCATGAAATTCTCCGGTTCGCGCCGTGGCTACGGGTCGCCAATGGTACCACTTCGGGGTTATCGACGCCAGTAGGCGCAAGCCGTTGCTTCGGTCCCGCCGGCGACAACTAATACGAATGTCCCACAACATCCGCTCATCCCAATTGCGCACCCCGCCACCCCGCGCCAATATCGTCGCAACATGCGCTCCCTACTCGCCGCTCTCGCCATCGCTATTGCAGCCCTTGCACCCGCCAGCGCGCAGTCGCGGCTGCCGGCGCAGGGGTTTGCCGATTTGGCCGAGCGGCTGACCCCGGCTGTGGTGAATATCGCTACCCGCCAGCGCGTGGAGGGCGTTGAGGATTTGCCGCGCTTTCCGCCCGGTTCGCCGATGGAGCGGCTGGCGCCGGGCGGGGAAGGGGAGATTACCTCGCTGGGCTCGGGCTTCATCATTTCGCCCGACGGAGTCATCGTCACCAACAACCACGTCATCGAAGCCGCCGACGCGATTGACGTGGTGCTGCAAAACGGGCGCCGCTACGAGGCGCTGGTCATTGGCCGCGATCCCGCCACCGATATCGCGGTGCTGCGCATCGTCACCCGCCAGCCCTTGCCTCATGTCGACATGGGCGACAGCGACGAGGCGCGCGTCGGCGACATCGTGCTCGCCATCGGCAATCCGTTCGGGCTCGGGGGCTCGCTCTCGGTGGGCGTGGTCTCGGCGCGCAGTCGCGATCTCGACGCCGGCCGCTATGACGATTTCATCCAGACCGACGCCGCGATCAATCGCGGCAATTCCGGCGGGCCGTTGTTCAACACCGACGGCGAAGTGATCGGCGTCAACACCGCCATCTATTCACCGAGCGGCGCCTCGATCGGCGTCGGTTTCGCCACGCCGACATCGATCGTGCGTCCGGTGGTGGAGCAATTAGTGCGCTACGGGGAGACGCGCCGCGGCTGGCTCGGCGTCCGGCTCGCCAATCTCGATGACGCCGCGGCTGCGCGCCTGGGTTTGGAGGCGGGGGCGGGCGCCTTGGTGACGCGGGTGACGCCGAATGGGCCGGCCGACGCCGCGGGCCTCCGCCAAGGCGACGTCGTGCTCAGCTTCAACGGCCGCGAAATCCGCGATAGCCGCGCGCTCACGCGCATGATCGGCGAAGCGGCGATCGACGCGCAGGTGGCCATCGATATTGTGCGCGATGGGAGGCGTGTGTCGCTGAACGCGACCATCCAGCGCCTGGTGGAGGCCGACACCGGCGCACGCGCGCTCGCCCGCGGCCCGGAATCCGCGCCGCGTCCCGATCGCGGACCCCGCTCGGGCCGCATTTTCGGCATCGCGCTCGCAGAACTGGACCCAAGCCTGCGCGAGGAATTTCAGATCGAGCCCGACATCGGCGGGCTTGTGGTCCTCGGCGCCGATATCGGGGGAACCAATGAAAACGTGTTGCGCGCCGGCGATGTGATCGAGGCGATGGCGTTCCGTCCCGTCGACACCATGGAAGCAATCCGCGCCATCGTCAGCGAGGCCGCGATCGGAGAGCGCGCGATCATCGTGCGCGTCAATCGCGGCGGCGCGGTGACGTATCGGCGGATCAGGGCGCGGAGTTAGGGATTAGGGATTAGGGATTGGGGAGGGATTAGGGGTTGGGGATTACTCGCCCAACGCCTAATCCCCACCCCCTAATCCCCAACCACGAACTCGCTGCGCCTGTACCCCTGGAAGAACAGCGCCGTCGCTAGCGAGGTATGCTCGATGCGCGCGCTGGCCTCGGCCGCGACGATCGGCTTGGCGCGGTAGGCGACACCCAGCCCCGCGGCGGCGATCATGTCGAGATCGTTGGCGCCGTCGCCGATGGCGAGCGCGTCGGTGGGCTCGAGTTTCAGTGACGCCGCCTCGTTGCACAACGCCTCAAGCTTCGCGGCGCGCCCGAGGATGGGTTCATGTACTCCACCGGTCAGCGCTGCGCCGTCGTCCAACAAAATATTGGCGCGGTTGGCGTGGAAGCCGGCGGCCAGTGCCACGCGCTTGGTAAAAAAGCTGAACCCGCCGGAGACCAGCACGCAGCGCGCGCCATGTTTGGCCATGGTCCGCACCAAAGTCTCCGCGCCCGGATTGAGCCGCACGCGTTCGTCGAAGGTGCGTTGCAAAGCATCGGTAGGCAGCCCCTTGAGCTTGCCAACGCGTTCGCGCAGCGCTGCCTCGAACTCGATTTCCCCGCGCATTGCGCGCTCGGTGATTGCGGCGATCTCTGCCTTGACGCCGGCGAAGTCGGCGAGTTCGTCGAGGCATTCGACGTTGATGATGGTGGAATCCATGTCCGCCACCAGCAGGCGCTTGCGCCGGCCTTCCACCGGAACCAACGCCCAGTCCACCGGGAAGGGGGCGACCGCGGCGGCCGCTTCTTCGCGCAATTCTGGGTCAAGCTCAGGATAAATCCACTCCGCGGATTCCCAGCCCGAGAGCACGTCCGGCGGCGGCAGCTTGCGCGAGAGCGCCACACGGCCGAGCATCATCAGCGCTTCGCGATAAGCGGGCTTGTCGTCGGCAGGGGCGACGAAGGTGAGAGCGTGGGGGGACACCTGGCAATGGTGGAGGATTCCATCATGGCTCGCCAGCGTGTTAATGACGTATTCGCCGAAACCGCTCGGTGTTACTGCCCTAAGGTCCTCACCAGACTTCGCGCCAGCTTAGCGCTCTAAATCTTCGCGAAAGCGCTCGATCTGGTGCATGCGCTGGTGCAGCACGGTGACGATGCCGACGGCGCCGTCGCCAAGAGCTTTCCAATAGACGAAATGCTTCTCGTAGCGGCTGAAATAACCCTCGACGCCGAATTCGGCGGGAATCGGCCGCCACGGAAAGGTTCGCTGCGCGATCGCGTCGAAATGCTCGAAGAGCCCGCGAATGTAGAGCTGCGCCTGCGCTTCGCCCCAAGTCTCGCGCGTATAGAGATAGATCTCATCGATGCGTTCGCCAGCGCCCGTTTGGACGCGGTATGTGTTCATCGAGCCTTGCGCGCCGCGTTGCGCGCGATCACCGCCTCGGCGTTGAGCGCCTTATAAGCGCTATCGGGCGCTGCGAAGGCCTTGTTCAGTTCGGCCTTGAGTCGTTCATAGGCCTCGGCTTCTGCGCGCTGCATGTCGCGCCGGATAAGGTCGCGCACATATTCGCTGACATTCTCGTAGGCGCCGGTCTCGCTGACATTGGCGGCGACGAATTCGCTCAGCGCGCCGCTCACGCGCACATTGAGGGTCATGCTCTTGGACATTGAACGCTCCTGTATCGCGTTGTCGCAATATAGAGGAATATTCTTGACAAACAAGGGCGGCTGGCTACCCCAGGCAGCCGAAGCGACAAGGGGGCATCGCGCCGGACGCCGTTCTGGAAAAGGGAAGAGAATTTCGTGCATCCGCGTCAGCCGATCCCGCGCGCGGTTTTGATCATGGGCCCCACCGCCTCGGGCAAGTCGGCGCTGGCGCTGGCGCTGGCCGAGCGGCTCGGCGGCGAGATTGTCAACGCCGATTCTATGCAGGTGTATCGAGATTTCCGCGTGCTGACCGCGCGGCCGTCGCCGGAGGAGGAGGCGCGCGCGCCGCACCACTTGTTCGGTCATGTCGATGCGGGAGAAGTCTGTTCAGTCGGGCGTTGGCTTGGCGAAGCGCTAGCGGCGATCGCCGCCATTCGCGCGCGAGGTGCGGTTCCAATCTTGGCGGGCGGCACTGGTCTTTACTTCAAAGCGCTCACCCAGGGCCTTGCCGATATCCCCGCCGCCGATCCTGCGCTTCGCGAACATCTGCGCCAGCGTTACGCGAGCGAGGGTGCACCTGCGCTGCATGCGGAACTGGCGCGCCGCGAACCGGGAGCCGCTGCGCGGCTAGAGCCCAACGATTTCCCGCGTATTCTGCGCGCGTTGGAAGTGCTGGAAACCACCGGCGAGAGCATAGGTGCGCTTCAGGCGCACACGATTCCAGCGCTCGCGCGCGACGCGTGGGCAGGCGTAGCGCTCGCGCCGCCGCGCGAAGCGCTGTACGCGACTATCGATGCGCGCTTCGATGCGATGCTCGCACAAGGCGCGTTGGAGGAAGTTCGCGCCATCGCCGCACGCGGTCTCGATCCCGCACTGCCGGTAATGAAAGCGCACGGCGCGCCGGCATTGATGGCGCATCTGCGTGGTGAGCTCTCGCTCGCGCAAGCCGCCGAGATCGCCAAGCGCGACACCCGCCGCTACGCCAAGCGCCAATTCACCTGGATGGCGGGGCAGATGGGAGATTGGACGCGGGTGGAGGAGGTTGGGCTGGAAGCGCGGGTTGCGGCGGCGGCCTCCCTTCTCCCCTTGAGGGGAGAAGGTGTCAGCGAAGCTGACGGATGAGGGGGCGCTCACTATTCGGGCTTGCGCTTGGCGATCGCACTCCTTTTCCACCGCGCCGCCCCTCATCCGGCCCTTCGGGCCACCTTCTCCCCTCAAGGGGAGAAGGGAGATTACTCACGCAAAGCAGAGCGCAGCGTCGCTTCGTTGAAATAACTGCGCCGTTCGCGCCGCGTGAGCCGCGCTATCAGAGCGTCGAAGCGCGAGCGCCAGCTGGCCGTCTCCAACGCCGCACCGATATCCTCCGCCTCCCGCATGCGCCCGAGTTCGCGCGACAACGCCTCCAGCCGCGCGCGCTCGGACCGGAAGCGTCGCGCGGGCAAGCGCTCGGCGATGCGCCCCATTGCGTCTTGCGCCGAGAGCGCCAGCAGCGACGCCGTTGCCGGCTCTGCATTCGCTGCCGCCGATAGCGCGCGGTGCACGTCGTCGGCGGCTGAGGCCAAGGAGATGTCGCTCTCGCCCGGCTCACAGGGGTCCGCATCGAGCGCGCGCAGGTAGGCGAGCAAGCCCGCCAGCGCTTGCGGGGGCGGCGGCGGGCCCTGAAATTCTTCGGTGATGACGCCATTGGTGAAATGTTCCAGCGACGGATCGCGGCGGCGTCCGAACGTTTCGCGGCGGCCGATTCCGGTGAGATCTGGGATGTCTACTGGGTTGTTGACGCCGTCGCCGCGCACGCGGCTCGACCATTCAGAGGTGACGTCGGCGGCGGCGGCGCGATCGGTCAGCTCCGGCGCAAAGAAATGCGCGTTGATGCGGCCATTGGTGTGGCAGGCATTGCAAGACAGCCCCATGCGCGCCGCGGGGCCGCCAAGCAAGGCAGGCGAGCGGAACAGGGCGCGTCCGATTTCGGTTTCAGGCGTGCGCGCGGCGAGGCATTCGTGCGGTTCGCGCGTCAACGCACCGGCGAGACCCCCGCCCGGCGCGGTCCACGCTTGCGCCCGCAACAGGATCGGCGCAGGGGCGTCTGCGGCGATCAGCACAAGGCAACCGAGCGCCGTCAGCGTGCTCCATATGCGCCGCTTCACTCAGAGCGCTCAATCCAGCGCGACAATTCTTCGCGCTGCGCGCAGCCATAAGCGCAGAGATCGTCAAGGTGTGCGAGTTGGCTGCGTGCGCGGTTGAGGTCGCCCATCTGAATGTAGAGTTCGCCCAGATATTCCGTCGCGCCGAGATGGTTCGGATCGAGGTGCAACGCGGTGCGATAATAAGCGAGCGCGTCGTCGAGCCGGCCCATTTTGCGGCTGGTGAAACCGAGATAATTGAGAACATCGGGTTCGGGGCCGACCGCCTCACGGGCGCGGTCGAACGCGGCATAGGCGTCGGCGAAGCGGTCCTGGTTGATGAGGCCGACCGCCTCTGCGTAAGCCGCGCGCCCCTGTTCGACGCTGGGGAAGTTCCACCCCGTGGTGGCGGGAGCGGGCGCTGGCTCGGCCGGCGGCGCCAAGGCTTGGGCGAGTTGATCGTGTGCGGCTTGCAATTGCGCGCGCCGCGCGTCGCCGCAGGCGGCGTCGCAAGCTGCAATTGCCGACGCTAGCGCGGCTTGCTGGGCGATCGCCGCATCGCGATTGCCGAGTTCGAGTTCGACCAGGCCTAATTGCAGCCAGGCAGCCGCGGGGGCGTTGGCGGCGCGCGTGGAACGCTCGAAAGCTTCGCGCGCTTCCTGTTTGTCGTTGTCGCCGGAATAGGCGACGCCCAGCGCGTAATTGACCACGCCATCATTGGGCAGCGCGCGGCGCGCGGCGCGAAGGTGGCGCACGGCCTCGCGATAATTATGCGCGTTGATCGCGGCAATTCCGGCTTGATATTCAGCGGCGGGATCGCGTCGCGGGCTACTCGGGGCCGAGGGACCCATGCCGCCTCCGCCTCCGCCCCCGCCGGCGGCCAATGCGACTGGCGAGTGCGCCGCGCACAACAGCGCGGCGCCGAGTAGAGCGAGTTTGACCAGATTGCTCATGCGCGACCTCCGAAACATCGCCCGATCCTAGTACCGCAGCTCGCGGTTGGCGAGGCAGGAATCATGAACATGCGCCAAGTTTTCGATCCAATACTGGATAGCGTACAGCCATTTGCAGTGCTCCCATCGAGCAGCGTAGTGGCTATTCTCAATCAATGACCTCTCTCTACTCCCCGCTCCCGCTGAGCTCCGGCGCCGTGCTGAAGAACCGTTTCATGCTTGCGCCGCTCACCAATCTGCAAAGCGCGCCTGACGGGGTTTTGAGCGACGACGAGTACCGATGGCTCACCATGCGCGCCGAAGGCGGCTTTGCGCTCACCATGACATGCGCCGCTTCGGTGCAGGCGGAGGGGGTCGGATTTCCCGGTCAACTCGGCTGCCACGATGACAAGCATCTGCCCGGCCTTACGCGCCTCGCCGCGGGCATCAAGGCGCACGCTAGCCACGCCGTGGTGCAGATCCACAATTCCGGCATGCGCGCGCTGAAGCGCGACGGCATAAAGCTCATGTGCCCGTCCGACAACGAGGAAACCGGCGCGAAGGCCATGACGCTAGATGAAGTGCAGCACGCGCGCGATTGCTTCATCGCTGCTGCGGTGCGCGCGGAGAGGGCCGGTTTCGACGGCGTCGAACTGCATGGCGCGCACGGGTACCTGATTTGCCAATTCCTCTCCGCCGAGATCAACCGGCGCGAGGATGAATATGGCGGCAGCCCAGAGAACCGCGCCCGCTTCCTGCTCGAATGCATCGACGGCGTGCGCGCTTCGACGCGCCCCGGCTTCAGTCTCGGCGTACGCCTTTCGCCCGAGCGCTTCGGCATAGACTTGCTCGAAATCCGCGATCTGGCGCAGCGCCTGATGCGCGAAGCCAAGATCGATTATCTCGACATGTCGCTGTGGGATGCGTTCAAGGAACCGCAGGACGAGAAGTACAGGGGCAAGCCGCTTGCGTCCCATTTCGCCGAACTCGAGCGCGGCGGCGTGCGTCTCGGCGCGGCCGGCAAACTCACCACCGGGGAGAGCGTGCAGCGCTGCATCGATGTCGGCTTCGACTTCGCCATCATCGGCCGCGGCGCTATTCTGCACCATGATTTTCCGGAACGCGTGCGCGCGGACGCGAATTTCACGCCGATCGCGCTGCCAGTCAGCGCTGAACATCTGCGCTGCGAAGGCTTAGGCGAGGCGTTCGTGAATTATATGCGCACGTGGAAGGGCTTCGTCGCGGAGGCGGGCTGAGCTCACTTGGACCGCCGGCGTCCTCGCCGGCACGGTGCGGCCTTCGACGGGCTCAGGCTGACGAAGAATGGCGTCACGCTGAGCCTGTCGAAGCGCGACGCCGCGCCACGCCGGCGAGGACGCCGGCGGTCCAAGGGGACCAAGCCCGGCATTATTGACTTCTCAACACTTTCCGCCCATATCCCCGTTCAGCGACCGTTCGCGGCTCAAGTTAGCCAAGTGAACGCGGTCACTCCCGGAACGCCACCATCGACGTTCGGCTTTGAGCGCCCCAAAGGGGAAATCAGCTCGCCGCCATTCTTCGCCGTCGCTTCGTTCCTCAACTCTGCACCCGCGCGCATCGCGTGGGGCGAGAAAGCATCTTTGTGACTCAAATTTCCAATGAAACGCCGGTTTCGGCGTTTGCATCTCTGGGCGTGTCGGCGCCGATCCTTAAGGCGCTTGCCGCCGAGGGCTATACCGTTCCGACTCCGATCCAAACTCAAGCCATCCCAATCGTGCTCAAGGGCCGCGATCTCATCGGCCTTGCCCAGACCGGCACCGGCAAAACGGCTGCTTTTGCTTTGCCGATCCTCGACCGGCTGAACCAAAGCCGCAAACACGCGGGCGAGAAATCGTGCCGCACGCTTGTGCTTGCGCCGACGCGCGAACTCGCCAGCCAGATCGCCGACAGCTTCCGCTCCTATGGGCGGTTCCTCGGGCTCTCGACCACCGTCGTGTTCGGCGGCGCTTCGATGCACAAGCAGAAGCAGGCGCTGTTCCGCGGCGTCGATATTCTGGTGGCCACCCCTGGTCGCCTGCTCGACCATATCAGCCAGCGCACTTTGCGGCTCGATGCGGTCGAAATCCTGGTGCTCGACGAAGCCGACCACATGCTCGACATGGGCTTCATCCACGATCTGCGCAAGATCGCTACGCTGCTGCCGCGCCATCGGCAATCGCTGTTCTTCTCCGCCACCATGCCCGCGCCGATCGCCGAGCTGGCCGCGCAATTCCTCGACAATCCCGAGCGCGTGGCGGTCGCCCCGCAATCGACCACCGCTGAACGCGTCGAGCAGGCTGTGATCCATGTCGATCAGTCGAAGAAGCAGGACCTGCTGCACGCTTTGCTGGCGGACAAATCGGTCAAGCGGGCGCTGGTGTTCTGCCGCACCAAGCACGGCGCCGACCGCGTGGTGACGAAGCTTGAAAGCGCCGGCTTCGAGGCTGAAGCGATCCACGGCAACAAGAACCAGGGCCAGCGCACCCGCGCGCTCGACGCCTTCAAGAAGGGCCATGCCCGCTTGCTGGTCGCCACCGAAATTGCCGCGCGCGGCATCGATGTCGACAATATCAGCCACGTCATCAATTTCGATCTGCCCAACGTGCCCGAGCAATACGTGCACCGCATCGGGCGCACCGCCCGCGCTGGCGCTGGCGGCAAGGCGATCTCGTTCTGCGCGCCCGACGAGCGCGCGTATCTGAAAGACATCGAACGGCTCACCAAGCAAGCGGTGCCGGTCATGGAAACCGATCTCTCGCTGCGCACGCCGCGTGCGGATGAGCGCGTGGTGCGGCCCAAGGGCCCGGCAGGGCGCTCGGCCCATCCCGCCCGCAAGCACGCGCCGAAAAAGCACCACGGCTCGGAAACCCACGGCCACGCGCATGCCAAGCAGGGCCACGCGCCCAGCCGCTCTCGCGAGGAGGGCGATCGCCGCGACCGTAAGGGCAACGCGGTGTGGTCGAACTCCGGACCGCCGCGCGGGCGGCAGCGCAAGCCGACGCGAGTTTAGGGTAACTTTGAGCGGGTTGGAGCGCGTCGCCTCCGGCGACGCTTGCGCGGCCGGAGGCCGCGCGCTCCAGCCGATTTCCCCTTGTTCTTCGTTAGTTGCCCGCCCATATCGCGGCTCCCATGCGCAAGGACATGTCCAAGATCATTGTAGAGCGTCCGCGGCTGGGCCGCGGCGCGGCGGGCGTGCAAAAGCCCGGCCGCACGCGCGCGCTCGTCGATGACGATGGCGCGCCGCTGCGCGCCTCCGCGCGCGAGCCGAAAAAGCGCGTAGAAAAATCCAAGAGCCTCAATGAAAACCTCGCGCCCCTGCGGCGCTTTCTCGAAGCTCAAGTCGATCGTCCCTGGAACAAGGTCTATTCCGAGATTTCGGAAAACTTGAAGGCCACTTCCACCGTGCAACAGCACGTGCGCGATCACGTCGAAGATTTCGTCGCGGTGAAAACCCGCATGCGCGCCGGCGAAGTCTGGGTCTCTGGCCGCCGGGGCAGGGACATGGCGCTCAAGGATTCCTATCAGCGCCTCTATGTGGATCCCCGCACCGGGCTGCTCCGCAAGAACCCGCACTGGAAAACCTGGAACGCAGAAATCCGCGCCGCGCGCAAACAAGCCGAAAAGGTCCGCGCCGAGCGCCTGCGCAAGATCGACGCGACCACGCAATTGCATTGCTTTGCCGGCGTGTGGTGGGAAGTGAAGCTGGCGAAGGTGAAGCTGGTCAAGGCCAAGGATGCGAACGGGCGCACCGCCACTTTTCAGGCGCCGTTCACGGATGTGGTCAAACGCGCCAAGCTCTCGGCCCTGCCCGCGGAGGAGCTCTACGGCAAGGCCGGATTCTACGCCGCCGAGAAGCGCCAGCTGAACAAGACCGAGTTGAAGCGGTTGAAGCTGAAATGAGGCCCGAGCATACAGCTAACACAGGGTTTCGTGATTTGGAGCGCGCGGCCTCCGGCTGCGCTTGCGCCGCCGGAGGCGTCGCGCTCTAGCCTGCAAAGAACACGCATTCCTAGCGACGGCGCAGCCAGGCTGCTACACAAGCGAAGGACGCTCTATGCGCGTTGTTTGGAGCACAGGCCATGGGCTTGCTTCGCGGTATTCTGATCGGGCTGATCGCGCTCATAGCGCTCGTGTTTGTGGTGCAGAACCTCGCCACCATAGAGGTGGCGTTCCTGACATGGTCGTTTGCGGCGCCGCGGGCGTTTGTGTTCGTGCTCTTGTTCGCGCTGGGGCTGATCGGGGGCTATTTGGCGCACGCGGTGCGGATACAATTTCGGCGCCCGAGGCAGGCTGCGGAGAGCTCTGTCGCCAAGGCCCCGCCGGAACAGTCTTGAAGCGGCAGCCCCAATCCTGCGCTACACGCTTCGCCCGCAGCCGGTCAGCGTGCGCCCATCGATCACCGCCTCGACGCTGGCGGAGAATTGTTCGCCGCTCATCGGATCGCTGCAGGGGAAGCGGCGGATAGTGACTGCAAGCGTGTGGCCGCCGGCGCGGGCATCGTAGCGCGTGGCGCCTTCCTGCGGATAGGTTGGCTCAACCAGCGGAAATTCGGCGCTGCCTTCGCCGTAATCCCAGATCAGTACGATGCGGTTTTGCTGGTGGATGTCGAGCATCCAGCCGGGCTCCGAGCCGACGGCGCGGAAATCGACGCCCGCGGCGCGCGCGTTTTCCCAGCTGGGCATCGCCGCAAGCGCATCGTGGGCGTGCATGCCCAAGCCGCCGTCGGCTTCGCTTGTGGGCGGCGTTTCCGGGGCTTCGCAGGCGACGAGAGCCAACGCCATGAGCAAAGCACGCAACTTGTGTCTCCAGTACAAATCACCCATCCCCGGAGGCCGCAAAGCGGCATTCCGGGGCCCAAGAACACCGCCCGTCGCGCTTTGTTTCCATAGATTCAACGAACTGCGATCCTGGGTCCCGGAATTGCGCTGCGCGCAATCCGGGAATGAGTGCGTCAGGAAAATGCAGCGTCAAAGCCCGCTCAGCCTTGGAACGCGCTGATCATCACTTCAACGCGGCGATTGCGTGCGCGGCCAGAGTCGGTGGAATTGTCCGCGATCGGCTGACGCTCGCCAAAGCCGGTGGCGATGACGCGCTCGCGGATAACGCCGCTCTGGATCAGCACCGACGAGATGTTCAAGGCGCGGCGTTCAGAGAGGTTCTGATTGTAATCATCGGCGCCCACTGAATCGGCGTGCCCGAGCACATCGATGGTGGTTTGCGGGTAATCGCGCAGCACGCCCGAGACTTCGCGCAGCGTCGGCACGAACTGCCCCTTCACGGTGTCCCGGTTGAATTCGAACGTGAGGTCCGCTGGGAAGTTGAGCAGGATGCGGTCCTGGCTGACGCGGGTGACGCCGACGCCGGAGCCGGCGAGGCGCTCGCGCAAATTCTGCTCTTGCTGGTCCATATAATGGCCGATGGCCGCGCCGCCGAGCGCGCCGATGCCGGCGCCGATAATGGCGTTGCGGCGATCGTCGCCGCCGGCGAGCGTGCCAGCCGCCGCGCCTGCGATAGCGCCGATAATGGCGCCCGTGCCGGTATTGTTGCGCGTGCGCTCGCCAGTGACGGGATCGACTGTGGTGCAGCCGATAAGAGTCAATAACGCGGCGACGCCGGCGATAGTTTTACGGATCATCATGTCCCTCCAAAACAAATTCATGGCGCGCGCTCGGCGCCCACTTCACGGCTCATTCTCACAAGGCCAGCCTGAGCGGCGCATGAACGCCCATGGCCGGACCAATCTGCTGATCTTAGTCCGGGCGACCGGTCGCGAGCCTGCGGCCAAAGCGCCCGAACTGCTCCATTAGAACATTGTCCACCGCCGGGGCGAGTTGATCAAAGTTAAGGTTGGGGTCGCCCGAGACCCTGTACTCGATGGTAATCCTTGCGCCCTGGTCGTCCGGTGCGATCGTGAAAGTCATCATCCCGGTCGCCGCCATGGCCTGCAGCGGCCCAAACGCTCCGTCCAAGCGCAGAGTGCGCACGCGCTCGCCCCGGGTCACCATCACAACGCGGGCGTGTTCCACCGATTGGCCGCCCCAGCGTTCGCACCAGCAACCCCCGGCGCGGGGATCGACGCGAAGGCGCCGGGCGTCGCCGGAATAGGTGTGGGCGCTGCTCCACCAGAGCTGCGGCCGGGTCAAAGTACGCCAGGCCTCATCCGGGTCGACGGCGATGACGGCCTCCGAGCGCAGCAGGAATCCCCCCGGAGCGGCGGTCGCCACCTCAGCGCGGACGGGATTGGCGATAAGCAGAAAACACAGAGCGGCGAGAACGAAACGCATAGCGGCCTCCATGGCCGCCAGGACTAGGAGGATTTGAACGATCGTTCAAGTGGCGTCTCCGCGCCCGAGAAAACGCCTCAGCCGCCGCCGCAATCCCTCGCCGTCCCGCGTTTCGCACTCCCAGATCACGAGCGCGCGCCAGCCGGCCCGCGACAATGCTTCGAGGGCAGCCGCGTCGCGTGCCCGATTGCGGGCGATCTTGGCTTGCCAATAGGAGGCATTGTCCTTCGGGGCGCGCGCGCCGCGTTTGCACGTGTGCCCATGCCAGAAGCACCCGTGCACGTAGATCGCCTTGCGCATGGGCGCAAAAACGAGATCGGGTTTTCCCGGCAAATTCGCGCTGTGCAGGCGATAGCGGTGTTGGAAGCCAAGCGTGCACACAGCTTTGCGTACGATGCGCTCGGGAAGAGTGTCGCCGCTCTTGACTGCGCGCATCACCGCCGAGCGTTGTTCGGGAGAGAAGACGTCGGCGCGCATCAGGCGCGCTTGCGTTGGCCATCGACGCCCGCAAGCGGCGCCAGCAGATTGCCAGCGAGCCAGCGCACCACCGGCACGCATACGCCGTCGCCGAGTAAATGCAGCGCAGCCGTCGCGCCTGCGGGGAGCGGGTAGTGTTCGGGCACGCCCATCAGACGCGCCGCCTCGCGCGGCGACACGAGGCGCGAGCGGATGCGTTCGCCATCGACGAACAGCAGCATCTGCTTGCTCGATCCACCCGCGGGCGTGCGCAAACAGCCCGCCAGGCCGTCGAAGCGCGCCTCCGCACGCTGCACACGCTCCCCGTGCTCGATGCGAATGCGGCGGAACACTGCGCCGACTTGCGCCTTGCCGCTGGCGGCGATAGCGGCCACGCGCGCGCGCTGCAATTCGCTCATCTGCGCCAGCAAAGCCTGGGTTTGCTCCTCGCTGCGCCAGGGAGTGGACTGGGGATCGCTCTCCAGAAGGTCGGCGAGGCTGGTATTGCGCTTAGCCGGCGCTGCGAGGCGCCACCACACGAAGCGCTTGCGCAAGCCGTCCGGCAAACGCGCGACGACGTTGCGCAAACCCGGCGTATGGAACGGCTCGGCTGGACCTGACATGGCCAGATGCGTGGGAACGTGCCGTGACGCGACGATGAACAGCCGCGATCGCGATTGCGGCGTAAACAAAGCGGCGTCGATCTCTAACGCGCCAACGCGATACCCCAAGGCATCCAGCGCATGCACCAGCGCGGTGAAATCGGCGCCATGATGGGAGCTCAGCAAGCCGCTGACATTCTCCAGCGCGAGCACGCCGGGCGCATCCGCGCCGAGCTTCTCGATCAAGCGGTGAAAGCCCCAGAACGCGCCCGAGCGCGGCGCAGAGAGCCCCCCGCGTGCGCCTGCGAGCGAGAGATCTTGGCAGGGAAAGCTTGCCCAAGCCAATGCCGCACCGGTTGGGATCGCGCTCGGCGCAAGCCGCCAGATATCGCCCTCAACCAATTCCTCGCCGCCAAAAACGGCGCGATAAGCGGCCGCCTTGGCAGCGTCGATATCGTTTGCGAACACACAACGAAAATCCGGCTCAAGCCCCAGCCGGGCGAGACCTCCGCCAGCGAAAAACTCGAGCAGAGGGGCGACGGAATCAGCGCGCATGCGGAGATGATAGCGGCTGGGGAGGCAGAGAGCATCAATACAAACGCTGGACCGTTGCCGTCGCATCCGCGCGACGAACGCTGGCACTGGCCGCCGCCACTGGTTCGAGTATTGTCGAGGTCAGGAGGCGCGGCATAAGCAAAGACAAACAACGCTTATCGCTCAAGGAAGCGATCGAGGATTTCGGCTGGCTGCCGCTGGCCCTGCTCAGCATAGGCGGCGCGATATCACTCATCGACATCGCCGAACTCGTGGCCGACGGCCTGACCCTGGTCACCCCGTTCGAGGTTGTGCTTAAGGGCTATCGCCGCGTGACGGAAGCGATCGGCGCGCTTGTCGAGCCGCGCATCCAGCCCTTCATCAAGTGGCTGAGTGCGGCGTTTGACTGGGAGCTTCAGCTGCAGCCATTCTGGCGCTCGCTGTTCGTTCTAGGCATGGTGTTCGTGTTGGGCTTTGTCCGCCGCGAGTGGCGCGGCGGGAGGCGGGGCCAAGCGATCCTGCATCTGATCGTGATGGGCCTCGGCGCCTTGGCCGGGGCGGTTGCGGCCGGGCTGTTGCCGCCCTCCGGCGCCTCGTGGGCGCAAGGGCTTATGGCGGCGGCGCCGCTTGCGCTGCTGATCTTTGCGACGGGGATTGGGAGCGCCATCATTATCCTTTGCGTCCCTCCGAGCAGGCCGGCTGAAGCTTGGCGATCACTGGCCGCCGCAGTCCAGTTCGCCGCCGGCTCAAGCGCACTCGGGTTCGTTGTGGGCGCGGGGCTTTCCTTGGTCCTGGGCGACGGTGCCGGCCTGATGGCGCTGGGCGCGCTGATTGCGGGGATCGGCGCGCTCATTTTTATCTGGGGGCTTGGCGAGGCTGATCGCGATAACAGCCGCACGGGCCTTTCCATTCTGGGCGGTTTCGTCGCGGCCGGGATGATCCTCATCTCGAACTGGGCGCTGCTGGCGCTGGGCGTTTCGGCGGCGAGCTAGGCGCAGCGCAGACCTCATTCGAACGATCGGAGCGATGGTTTTGTCGTCGCATGCGTAGTGGGAGAGAGATGCATGGCGAGGAGCAGAACACGGGTGAAGCCGGCCAGAACCGCCCCTGCGCGCCGCCCCTGCGCGCCGCCGCTGGGACTGGCGGCGGGTGTTTGGCGGCTTGGCGGAATTGCTCAGGAATATCGCCCTCGTGGCGGTCGGGACGCCTTTCGTCGAGCCGTTGGTGACGGGCGGCGCGATCAATCCGGACAAGGCGCTCTCTGGCGGCGCCTATGGCTTGGTGTTTCTGGTGGTGTCGCTTATCTAGATCACGAGCGGAGCGACTGAGATGGACAGTTTCGTTTACATGAACGTGGTTTTTGGCGGTGTTTTGGCCATTGCCCTAGTGATCTTGTTCCTCGGTCTCCGCCAGAAGCGCGAGGACGAAGCAGCCGACGGCCACGACATCGCGGCGGAGTAGGTCTGGGCTAACTCTCTCCAAGTTGGAGTGCGCGCCTTTCGGCGCGCGGTGCGCGCGGCGCCCCGAATCACAATGGTCTGCACACGCGGGTCTGCACACGCGGCCCGCTCCAACCAAAAACGCCACTCATCGATGGAACTCGCTCTGGCGTTTCTTGCCGGCTTGGCGTCTAATGGCGCATGGCGGCTGCCATTTGGGGGTGGGTCGATGCGGGCTCGGTTCCGCGGTTTAGTGGCGGCGTTAGCGCTGACGGCGATGGTCGTTGGCTGCCAGCGCCAGGAAAATGCGGCGCCCAGCGATGCTGGTCCGTCATCGCCCAGCAATGCGCAGCGCGAAGCCGGCGCCGCAGCCGAGCAATTGGCCGCTCTTGGCGGCGCCGCCAACGCCGCACAGCGCGCCCTGTTCGAAGGCGAGTTCGAGGCTTCGGGCGGGCTTGATTCGCTGGGTTCAGCGGAAGGCGCGTGGGATCTCACCCTGCTTGAGAATTACGCTCAATTCTCCAGGCCTGGCCTTGGCGAGGATGGCGGGCCGACCGGTCCGCGCGATTACCACGAACGGGGCATGCGGGTGGCGGCCGGGCCGCTCACCATCACCATGCGGTTGGAGCCATGCAGCGTCAGCGGCGTTGAGTTGCCCTATGTCGCCCATGTGCTGTTCGAGGGGGTCGCCTACCAAGGCTGCGCCCGCCGCGGCGTCGGCGAAGGTTCGCGCCGGACCTGGGCGACCGTGATCGACGAGCTGCTTCCAGCCATCGACGCCTGTCTCGCGCGTGCGGGAGCGGGAGCGCGGGTGACGTTTGCGTCCGATCTCAGCGACGGCGATGTGAGTGTCCGGCTGCGGGAGAGCAACGGCACCAGGCGCGTATGCACAGCTCCTAAAACAGGCGGGGCCACACAAATGCAGCCTTTGTCGGATCTCGACACCGAACTGAGCGAAGGCGACCCGGAATTTGTACGCGGCGCCGCCGAGCCGCGGCGTCAGAATTGCCGCGATGCTGAACCCGCGATCGGCGCGTCGGGCGAGCAGATTGGCTGGCTCATCCGGCGCACCTGCTGAGCGCTTCAGCGAAGCACGCTCTGTAGCCAGTGCTCTATGCCGTGGAACACGGTGGCGCCCACTGTGACCGCGATGTAGGTCGACAAGGCGCACGCAGCCACCGTCAGCAGCATCAGCACGCCGTCGCGTTGCAGCAGCGCAAGCGCGGTCAGGGCCACGGTGATGCCTGGCGGCCAGTTCCCGAGCGGAATCGGCAAGATCAAAACAAACGCCATGAACAGCGTCTGCAGCCCGACATAGATCGTGAATGGAAACCGGGTCAGAAACTCAAGCCTTGGCTTGATCAGGTATTCGACGCGCTTGAGCGCGGGGATCGCTGCGCCGAAAGTCTTACGCAGCGCCTGGCTATCGACGCGCCACGCCCGGACCCGCGCAGGGGCCCAGAGTTTATGCTGACCGAGCAGCAATTGCAGCGCCGGGGCGATCATTAGGAAGCCGAAAATCGTCGAAATGCCCGGGATGTTCGGTATGCACATCGGCAGCGCCAGCACCAGCAGCACGACGCCGTTTGCGCGCGAATCGAGCCGGTCGAGCAAGTCGCCGACGGTTACCGATTCTCCCGGGAACGCGTCCGCTAGTTCCGTCAACAGCTCCGAAGCGGGGGGAGCGTGGCGTGACGGCTCTGGGGGAAGGGAGGAGGAATCCATGCGTGGGCGGTGGTCTCCTTGCGGCGCCGCGCCAGGTTTGGCCAGCGCCAATCGTCGCTGCGAACTGCATTCAGACCTCGTCAACCAGGACGGGCTTAGCCATGGAGTCGATGGCGCGCGCGATCCTGCTCCTGATGTGCCTGTGCCTCGCAGCCGCTGGCTGCGGCGGTTCAACGCCGCCGCGGGAATTGGCCGGGCTCTGGGGCGGAGGGGCTGCGCCGTGTGAAGCCGGTGTCGGCGTACGCTTCGGCGCCAACGCCATCGAAATGATTTATCGGGAGAAGGCCGAGCCGCTGTTTGCCGATCCTGACTACGTCGTACTGAGCCGCGGCGATCACTTTCGCGTGCGCATCACCTATCAACTCCCACACATCGCTGGCGGCGCCCGCGGGCCGGGGAGGGGCATCATCGTGCTGGCGCAGCAGGACAGCGGCGGCGTGGCGCCTGAATCCCACAATTACATCGACGGCCGCACCGGCGCGGCCCGGGCGCGCATCAGCGACGACCCGGCGGCGACTTTGCTATCCTTGGTTCCCTGCGGGGCAAGCCCGTGGACCGAAGGGTTGCGCGGGCGGCGCGAAGCCTGAATCGGCGCTCCCCTCAAGGGAGCGCCGATCTCCCGCTCTCAGTTGCGTGCTTGCTGGGTGTCGGCATCGCCGTTGCAGCGGGCGATCTCATCGGCGGAGAGTTCGCCGCCTTCTGGGCCGTAGGCCACTACCCGAGCGCCGCTCTCACGGACAAATTGTCTGCACGCCCGTACCGAGGCGCTGTGGGTGGGGCGCGCCCGGCAGGTGTCGCCACTGCAGGACCAGACCGTGTTTTGCGCGATCACGCGCTCGCCAGAGGCCAGTGGCGCCTCGATCTTGACGGTGAAGATGGGGTCGCGGGCAAAGGCGGGCCCGACCAGTATGACGCTGGCGATGGCCGAGAGGACTACAGAACGAGCTGAAAACATTGGAACTAGTCTCCTTACTTGGCGCGTCTGGGGAGGAGCGCTGGGAGGAGTATCTGTTGCGTTCTGAGAAATGACAAGAGAAAAATGAAGAAATCAAATAATATTCATTATTGCGAACGCACGACCAGGATGCAGGTCGGACTCTGACTGGCCCTGTTGCAATCGCGCCCGTGTTAAGAATGTACTGGAAGCGCTCGCGCGATTGCGCATTACTTGGGCGCGCGGGGCGGATCGGGACAGTTCCTGCGCCGGGAGGGGACCAATGACGTTCTACAAATTCACCGTCGGATTTGTGCTTACCGTAGCCATGATCGCCGTGCTGGGATTCGGCGCATTGGTGTTCAGCGCGCGCGATTTTCAGTACGGCGTGGCTGACATCTCCGAGAGCACGAGGGGCGTCATCGATTTTTCCAAGCTGGCCGAAGCGGAGGCGAAAGTCGCGGCCATCTTGGAAGAAACCAAAGGCCCCCGCGGGGAGCACGCGCAGATCGAGGAGCAATTGTCAGCGCTCGATGGCGAGGCGCAGCAGGCTGCGGCCAACGCCAACACCGCGCGTGCGTCCATGGTCGGCGCCATCGCCGCGATCGAACAGCGCGCGCGTGTACAGGGCGCGGCGAGCGCTGCAGCGGATCTCAGCACGCAAGGCCTCACTCAGCGCGTGAATGCACTTGCCTCGCGCGCGGGCCTGGCGCCGGACGATCAGCAGAGCGTCGCAACGCTACGCACGCAAGCAGAGCAATTGAGCGCAAGCGATGAACGCGCCACGGAAACCAATGAAGCGCGCGCCGCCTTAGTCACGCGTCGCGATCTGGTGGGCGGGCAAGTTAAAGAATCGGACCGCCGCATCGAAGCGCTGCAACGCACCGTGCTGGCCGAGACCGGCCAATATGAGCGCGTTCGCAACGAGGCCAACGCGCTGCGCAATCTGAGCCCGTTGGGGCTGAGCGCCTATCTGGCGCAAGGCCATCCTGCGCTGCTCTCCACTATGCTGGTGCTGCTGATGGGTTCGCTGGGTTCGTTGCTTTATCTGTTTCCCGCCTATCTCAATCGACCGCAACCGGTGACCATGGCTGAGATCGCGGTGCGCTTGATCTTCGGCATGTGCGCCGCGCTTGCGGTTTATGTGCTGGCCAATGCGGCTGTTTCGAGCTTCTCGTTCGGATCAGGACCGGCGAATTCGGGCACGTCGTCCAACCTCAACCCGTTCACGGTGTCGCTGTTCGGCATCGTTGCGGGGGTGATGTCAGAGGACATCGCCAAATGGATCCAGGATCGTGGTCGCGGCATCTTTACTCAAGAGCCGGGCGGGGTCTCCAACGGCGCCGATTTGCAGCCGGCCGTGAGCAGCATGATCAACCCCCACGGCGGGCCAGGCGCGCCGTAAGGACGCTGGCGCACGCAGGCATGTCCGTCTAGACCTTCCGCCTAGAGCGAAGCCCGTCATTCCGGGTCTCGCTTCGCAAGCCCGGAATGACGGCGCCTGCTGCAGTAATCCTCCCGTCCGTGCTTCCCAGGAGTTTCCATGCGCCGCGCCGTTGTCGTTTCCTACGCCCGCACGGGCCTCGCCAAGTCAGGCCGCGGTGGTTTCAACGACACCCACGGCGCGGCGATGGCGGGGCATTGCATCCAGCACGCTGTGGCGCGCGCCAAGCTTGAGCCCGACGCGGTCGAGGACGTGATCCTCGGCTGCGGCTCTCCTGAAGGCGCCACCGGCCACAACGTGGCGCGGCTGGCTTCGGTGTGGGCGGGGCTCGATTTCAAAGTATCGGCCGCCACCATCAATCGCTTCTGCTCCTCCGGCCTACAATCGACCGCGCAAATCGCCCATTACATCATGCAGGAGGGCGCCAAAATTGGCATTTCAGGCGGCGTTGAATCGATTTCGCTCACGCGGCTCTCCTCGGCGATGAACAAGGACCACATGTTCGAGGAAAAGCTCATGAAAGAGCATCCTTACATGTGGATGGCGATGATCGAGACCGCCGACATCGTCGCGCAACGCTACAATGTCGCGCGCGACTATCAGGACGAATACGCGTTGCGCTCGCAGCAGCGCATCGCGGCGGCGCAAGCGGCGGGCCTGTTCAAGGATGAAATCGTCCCGATGCAGACCAAGATGAAAAAGGTCGATAAGGAGACGAAAACCGAGAGCATCGTCGATGCGGTGGTCGACCGCGATGACTGCAACCGCCCCGACACGACGCTCGAAGGCTTGGCGAAATTGGAGCCCGTTCGCGGCGCGGGCAATTTCGTCACCGCCGGCAATGCGAGCCAACTCTCCGATGGCGCCGCGGCCTTGGTGTTGATGGATGAGAAAGAAGCCGAACGCCGCGGGCTTGCGCCGCTTGGCTTGTTCAAGGGTTTCGCCGTCGCCGGCTGTCATCCCGACGAAATGGGCATCGGCCCGGTGTTCGCGGTGCCGCGTCTGTTGGAACGGCAGGGGCTCAAGGTGGACGATATCGACCTCTGGGAATTGAATGAGGCGTTCGCGTCGCAATGCTTGTATTCGCGCGACAGGCTCGGCATCGATCCGGAAAAATTCAACGTCAATGGCGGCTCCATTGCGATCGGCCATCCGTTCGGCATGACCGGCGCTCGCCTGGTCGGCCACGTGCTGATGGAAGGTCGTCGCCGCAAGGCCAAACACGCTGTGGTCACCATGTGCATCGGCGGCGGCATGGGCGCGGCGGGGTTGTTCGAGGTCTTCCACTGAAACCACGCGTGATCGAGACCGGACGCCTGAGGTTGATCCCGGCGACGCCCGACATGCTGCGCGCGGAGCTCGCCAGCGACATGGGGCGCTTCGCGTCGCTGCTCGGCGTTGCACCGCCGCGCGATTGGCCGCCTGAACTGTACGATGCCGACGCCATGCGCTTTGCGCTCAGGCAGATGGAGCGCGACGGTCCGCAGAGTGTTTGGGGCTTCCATTATTTTTTGCTCAAACGCGCGCTAGGGCGGCCGATCCTGATTGGCGCCGGCGGTTATAAGGGCGCACCTCGTCACGGCGCGGTTGAGCTTGGCTATTCGGTTCTGAGCGCGCACCGCCGCAAGGGCTTCGCCAGCGAAGCTGTGCGCGCGATGGTCAAGCGCGCTTTTTCCGATCCCGCAGTGTCGCGCGTGATCGCGCATACATTGACCGATTTGGTTGCTTCACAGCGCGTGCTGGCGAAATGCGGCTTCGCGTTACAGCGCGACACGCTGGAGCCTGGGGCAATCATGTATGCGATCCAGCGTCCGTAAATATGGACCGCCGGCGCCCTCGCCGGCATACGGTGTTTGCTACCGCCCAGGCGGCGGTGTGTTGCAACACCGCGGCCGGCGAGGGCGTCGGCGGTCCATATTTACAGCGCCTCGGTGTTTGCCTACGCGAACCGATGCACCGAATTCGCCGTAGCGATGCGCGCGCCGTCGGCGTCGAAGGCTTCGGCGGTGAGGAACGCGAGCGTCCTGGTCTGGCGCGTTACGCGAGCGTCAACACGAGCGACAGCGCCAGCGCTTAGGCGCGTGATTTCCACCGTGACAAGCGCGCCGCCTCCGCTTGCTGCGCAGAGTGCGTCGGTCATTGCGGCGGCGAGTTCAGCTTCGGTCATGCGTTTTTCTTGCGCTCGATCGCCAGCATGATGCGCTCGTGCGCGAATTCGAGCGTCGACCATGTACCGACGACCGCGCCCTTGCCGGGCTCCAGGTCCTTATAGTGTGAAAAGAAATGCCCGATCTGCGCCACCAGCAGCGGCGGCAGATCCTCGTGCGTCTTCACGTCCTTGTAGAACGGGTTAAGCGCGTCGATCGGCACGGCGAGGATTTTTTCATCGACGCCTTTTTCATCGTCCATCAGCATCACGCCGATGGGACGTGAGCGAATAAAGCAACCGGGCACGACCGGCATCGGCGTCACCACCAGGATATCAAGCGGATCGCCGTCCTCGCCGAGCGTGTTGGGGATGAAGCCGTAATTGGAGGGATAGATCATCGAGGTGTGCAGGAAGCGATCGACGAACAGCGTGCTCGACTTCTGGTCCAGCTCATACTTCACCGGCAAACCCCCTTGGGGGATTTCGATGAATGCGTTGACCTCGTGGGGAGGATTTCGGCCTGGGGGGATGTCGGAAATGCTCATTGTTCGCTGCTTTCTAAAACACAGCGCCGTTATTCCGGGGCCGCCGAAGGCGGAACCCGGAACCCAGGAGCCAACGCTGAGCTTGTCGCCCCTGGGTTCCGGATCGCGCTCCGCGCGTCCGGAATGACGGCGTGTTTGTTGGTGCTTAGGACAGTTACATCTTCTTCCGCAACGCCGCCAAATCCGGAAACACCGCTGCGCGCTTCTGCGTTTTCGCCGCGAACGCTTCCATGATGTGTTCGGGGGAGAACATGCCGGCTTGCCAGGTGGCGATATGGTCCAGCGAGT
>CADEEA010000012.1:40280-49576 GCA_902826245.1 uncultured Alphaproteobacteria bacterium
ATGTGTTCGGGGGAGAACATGCCGGCTTGCCAGGTGGCGATATGGTCCAGCGAGTCAGCCGTGTTGTGATCGCGCGCGTACTTTATCATCTGCTTAGAGCCTGCCACCGCCAGCGGCGATTTCTCCGCGATCTCTGCGGCGAGCGCCATGACATGCTCCATCATCGCTTCTTGGGTTTCGAACACTTCGTTGACCAGGCCGATCTCCTTGGCTTTCGCTGCCGGCAGGCGCCGGCCTGAATAGGCCAACTCGCGCACCCAGCCGTCGGGGATAAGCTTGCACAGGCGCGGGAAAGTGCCGACGTCGGCGGTCATGCCGATATTGATCTCGGCGATCTGGAAGAAGGCGTCGGCGGTCGCAAAGCGAATATCGCAAGCGCTGGTCATGTCGACGCCGGCGCCCACGCACCCGCCCTGGATCGCGGCGATCACCGGCATGCGCGCGCCCTCGAGGCAGGAGAAACTCTCCTGCAAATGCAGCACGAATTGGCGGAAGGCTTCCGCGCGTGCGTACCGGTCGATCTCCGCGCCCATGATTCCCTCGCCATCGGAAAACACCGAAACATCCATGCCGGAGGTAAAGTGCTTGCCGGTGGAGGAGACGACGATCACCCGCGCCTTGGAATTGTCGTTGATGTCGTTCACGAGCGCCGGCAGCTCGTTCCAGAACGGGCGGTTCATCGCATTGAACGCCTCGGGGCGGTCCATGACGATGTGGGCGATGGCGTCGGAGATGGTGAGGGAGAAGCAGGTCATGGGGCGAGCGAATGGCGAATGGTGGATGAGAGTCAAGTTGCGCGAGGTGGAATCGTTGACGGGATGGGCGCTGTGCTTACACTCCGCGTGATAAATTGCTGAGACACCCCTCACCACCCATTCCCGGATGAATGCGCAGCATTCAGTCCGGGACCCATACCCACACACGCTTGAGTTTATGGGCCCCGGACTTCGCGTGCCGCGAATCCGGGGATGGGTGGATATGCATCTCTTTTTGGCGTTTCTTGGTACCAGGCCGCCGGGAGTCGGGATGCGGCTGTCAACCTAGGCAGGCGACGACTTTTCTGCTTTTGGCCCGATTGAGACATTGGCTGCGTTCGCTAGATTGCACGAATGACGAGGCGTCCGACCGACATCATCACGGCTATGCTCGCCCCGCTGACGCTCTTTGAGGCGAGATGCGAGGACAAGGCCACCTTGCGAAAGCTGATCGTGCTGGCTGAGGACCGTTCGCGTCGGAAGGAAGCACACTCGCTCTTCTCCGAAATTCGACAAAAGACACTGGCCGCTGAAAAGCGCAAAGATGAGTTCGCTCTTGCGCAATATGCGTTCGAGGAAATTTGCGCCAAGACGCTCTACAATCTCACGCATGAGCCAGCGCCTTTCGATCCAGACTCCCCGTTTTGGATTCTACCCCTAGCGTTGGACCTGGGCCGTCGCCTTGGCATCACCGATCCCGGCGAAATAAGCCCTCTGCTCAGCACAAACTAATTTCTGTTCCCGCAATTTCGGGGGCACCATGGTGTGGCGATGATCTTCCTAGCGCTGGTTACTTTCGGACACGATGGCGATAGCGGCGAACATCTTGCGCTCGGGTGCCAAGGTGCGTGTGGTTGGATGGCCGTAAGCGCTGATGACGCCGAAGATGCTGTAGAGGTTCTTCGCGCCTCCCTGGCCGCAGACAAGCTCGAGCTTGTTGAGGCGGAGCGCGTTCATGTCGTCGGTGACGAGCAGCAGGCGGCGACTCTAGACGATCACCTGTCCGATAACATGAGGGAATGGGAGCCCGGTCGCCGAACGGTTTGGGGGACGATACATTGCTACGTGGGGGATCGTCACGCCTAGAGCCGATGTCCGTTCTTCGGCGAAAATCGGAAGCCGCCCCCTACGCAAACACCACCCCCGTCAACACCGCCGCATAATGCACCCCGGCCGCCGCCATCACAAACCCGTGCCAGATCGCACGCCGGAAGGGGAGGCGCTCGGCGACGTAAAACGGAATCCCGATCATGTAGAGCAGCCCGCCGACCGCCAGCAGGATCAGCCCCGCCAGCGGCACGCCTTCCAGCATAGGCCCCGTCGCTGCGACCACGAGCCAGCCGAGCGCCACATAAAACGCGATCCAGATTTTCTTCGACACGCCCGGCAGAAATAATTTCCCGGCGACCCCAATCAATGCCAGCGCCCAGACCACGCTGGTCATCGAGATCGCCCAGGCGCCGTCGAAGCGCAAAGTCGTGAACGGCGTATAGGTGCCGGCGATCATCAGGAAAATCGCGGCGTGATCGAAGCGGCGCAGCAGCGCCTTGCGCGCCGGCGCTTCGGTCAAATTGTACGCCATCGAGCAGCCGATCATCGCCATCACGCAAACGGCATAAACCGAAACCGCCGCCGCCATCCCAAGCCCACCCTGCCAGATGGCGAGGCCAAGTGCTGTGCCCACCGCGAACGTGAACAGCGCCAGCGCCACGCCGTGCACCCAGCCGTCCACCAGCTTTTCGAGCCGGGTCGGATAATGGAGCTTGGGAAGGAGGTCGGTGAGAGTCATGAGGCTAGTATGGCCGATTGGCCCGGTTTTGTCCGATCAAAGTTCGCGACCGAGTGTGACGCGAGAGTTGCATTAAACTTCCCCTCCCATCCCCGGATGAATGCGCAGCCTTCAGTCCGGGGCCCAGGAGCACAGCCCTTTGAGGCTCTCGCGCGCCTAACTCAACGGATCGGCTTTATAGGCCCCGGACTTCGCCTTCGGCGAATCCGGGGATGGGTGAATTGAGGTGTCTCACTCCGCCGCGATTCCGCATATTAAAGCGACCACGGAGAATCACATGCATCGTCGCACCCTGATCGCCGCGCTTCTCGCCGCCGCAGCCGCGCCCGCATTCGCGCAACGCCCGCTGCTCGACAGCCTTACCCAGCGCGACGCCAGCCGCGGGATCAAGGATGCGCTTGGGCTCGCGGCGATGAACGCCACCACGCGCTTGGCCCAGCCCGACGGCTTCTGGTCCGATGCGCGCGTGCGCATTCCGCTGCCGGGGCTATTGGGGCGCACGCAGCAGAGCCTGCGCCCGCTGGGACTGTCGCGCCCGCTCGATGCACTCCAGGAAAATTTGAACCACGCCGCGGAAACGACGATGCCGCAGGCGGGGCGCTTGTTCGTGAGCGCCGTGCGCGACATCACCATCGCTGACGCCATCGACATCGTGCGCGGCCCCGACGATAGCGCCACGCGCTATCTGCGCGGGCGCACTGAAACGCGGCTGACCTCATTGCTGCGTCCGCCGATGACGCGGGCCCTGACCGAATCCGGCGCGTTCACCTTGATGCGCTCGGCGCTGCGCGAAGTCGGCCTCGCCAGCACGACTGGCAATCTGCGCACCGAGATCATCAATTTCGCCACCGCCAAGGCGCTCGACGGCGCTTTCTTTTTCATCGCCCAGGAAGAACGCGCGATCCGCCGCGATCCGGTGCGTCGCACAACCGATATTTTGCGGCGCGTGTTCGGTTCGTGAGCGCTGATTTTCGCCGCGTAACATTCGACCTTCTAGGCGGCGTGATGGCTGGCATCGCCATCGGCCGCGACACGCCTAACCCTGACATTGTGTTTCTGCACGCGACCGGCTTCAACGCCCTGGCCTATCGCACCATGCTAGCGCCGCTGGGTGAGCGCTATCATGTGTTGGCGCTCGATCTGCGCGGTCATGGCCGCACGCGCCTGCCGACGCCCCTGTGGGGGTATGCCTCCTGGGGCCGGCACGCCGACGATGTCGCCAAGCTGCTGGAAAGCCGGTTCACCGCGCCTGTGACGCTCGCTGGGCATTCGCTGGGCGCGACGGTTGCGCTGCTGCTCGCAGGTCGGCGACCCGATTTGACGGCTTCTCTGGCGCTGATCGAGCCGGTGATGCAGCGCGCAATGTTTTACTCGGCCATTCAGGTGTTGGGGGCGACGACCCTGATGCGTGCGTTGTTTCCGTTAGCGCGCGCGGCCGGTAAACGGCGCAATGTTTTTCCCGATCGCGAAACCGCCGTGCGCGCGTTTTCCGGGCGCAGCGTATTCAAGGCGTTCACCCGCGAGATGCTCGAGGATTACGTCAGCGATGGATTGATCGAAGACGGAGAGGGCGCGTTCAAGCTCGCCTGCGCGCCCGCCTACGAAGCCGCGACCTTCGCGGCGCAACGCCACGACCCGTGGACAGCGTTGCGACGCGCCTCGCGTCCGCTCGTGCTCTTGCGAGCGGAACACCAATCGACCGTGTCGCCGCCAGCGTTCCGGCGCATCGCCGTAATGCGCCCTGACGCGCGCGTCGCTGTCGTCGAAGATGCAGGCCACATGCTGCCGATGGAACGTCCCGACCGCGCACGCGCGGCGATCGAAAGCGCGGTGCTGATGCGGCGTGTGCAGGTGGAATTGTGACGTTGTACAAGAGCGCACGCGCGAATACATGAACTGCCGGCGCCCTCGCCGGCATACATTGCTTGCGACCGCGCAGGGGCCGAGAGTGCGCCACTTTTGCCGGCGAGGGCGCCAGCGGTCCATATTGTCATGCCGCCTGGCATGTTGAGCAAAGGCCGGAAGCCTCGATCATGGTGCGGCGGATGGCGAAGCCGTCGCGCTTGGCGGCTTCGGTGAGATCCACGAGCGCGTGGCCGGCGTCGAATTCTTCCGCCGCTCCGCATTTTTCGCAGATGAGAAAGATGGTCGAACGCGCGCACGCGCCAATGTCGCAGGCCATGAAGGCGTTGAGGCTTTCGATGCGGTGCGCCAAGCCCATGCGCACCAGGAAGTCGAGTGCGCGATAGATGGTCGGCGGTTTGGCCTGGCGCTTCTCTTGATCAAGCTGCGGCAGCAGGTCGTAAGCCTTGGCCGGGGCGTGGTGATCCAGCAGCAGTTCGAGCACGCGCTGGCGAAGCGGGGTCAGCGTCTCGCCGGCTGTTGCACAGCGTTGGCGCGCCTCGGCGAGCAGTTCGTCGCGGGTGGCGTGATGGTGGTCCATTGGCGACATGATCGCAGGGTCCAAGCGCGCGCGAAAGGCGCTCCGCACTTGGATCGCGCGCGCAATGGAACTTTACAAGAACATTGGACTCAGGTAGACATTGGAACATTAAGCGAACACGCCGCAGGGGGCTCAGCATGAACGAGGCACTTTTCCGTGGGATTTCAGGGCGCTTGCATCGTTTCGCGGCGCACCGGCCGGATTCTCAATTCGCGTCGGCGCCGGCGGTCTATTTTTTTGCGCGCCCTGGTCCGGCTGGGCGAGGCTGGACGCCCTTGTTTTTGTCGCGGACGGCCAATCTCGCCAAGCGCCTGGCCGCGCACGAGCAATGGCCGGAAGCGCAATTGCTCGGCGCCACGCACATCCTTGTTTGCGAACACGATGAGCGCGATGCGCGCGAGTACGTCGAGGCCGATCTCGCGCAGGCCCTGAGGCCGATCATGAATGGCCCGCTGCCTGAGGCCGAACCTGCGGAACCAGCCGCGGCGCTCAAGCTGGTTTGGGCCGCCTGATTTATTGCGACGCCTGCTCCTGCGCTTCGAGCGCGGCGGTAGTGCGGCGTAGTGCGGCGGTGTAGCGGGCCTCATTGGGATTGGCTTGCGTGAGTTGGGTCAGCAGGTCGCGTTGCAATGCGAGGCTGCGCCGGAGTGCGGCGGCCGCGTCGGCTTGAGTTTGCAGGCGCATCAGCTGGCGCAAGGATTCCAGCGCGAGATCGGCGACCCCATGATCGGCGGGGTCTTCTTGCGCCAGAGCAGCGCGCAGACGCGCGGCCTCGTCGAAAGCAGCCATGGCCGCTGTGTCATTCTCGGCGCGTACGCGGGCCAGCCCATTTGCGTGCAGCAGCTCGGCCAGCGCGACGCGCGCCGGTTTGTCGTTGGAAGATGCCGTCACGATCGAACGGCGCACGCGGATGGCCTCGGAATAGGCGCCCAAAGTCTCGCTTTGCTCACCCATGCGCGCGCTGATGGTCGCGACCTGTTCGAGCGCGGCGGCCAAATGTGTTGCGTGCGACAGATCGGTTTCAGCGACAGCGCGGAGCCGGCGCCGCACTATTGCCGCTTCGCGCCAGGCCGCGCGCGCGTCTTCGAAATCGCGCGCCCGCTCCAGCCGTCCGCCATTCGCGGCGAGCATTTCTGCGAGTGTGGTCTGCGCGGCGAGATCGGCTGGGCGCGCCAATGTCTGCGCCCTGGCCGCCGCCACGGCTTCATCCATGAGTGCGGCGTCGGCGCTGCCGAGCGAGGTTTGAATTTGCGCCGCCAAGATCACGCGCGCGGCGACGGCGTTACGCAGATCGATGTCCGCAGGCGCTGCGGCGCTGAGGCGGCGCGCCAGGGCGAGACTTTCCTCCGCCGGCGCACGCGCGCCTTCATTGTCGCCGCCCGCGCGCAGCGCATGGCTGAGTTTCGCGAGCGCGCTGGCAAGGGCTGCTACATCGGGGGATTCGTCGCCGGATTGCGCACGCAGCAGCGCCACGGTGCGTTCGTAGCTCGCCTTGGCGCTAGTATGATCGCCGGTAGCGGATTGCGCGTCGCCGAGCTGTTCGTAAGCGGCCAAAGCGGCGGGGGACGCTGCTTGATCTTCCGGCGCGGACTCATGCAGCGCCAGCAATATCGGCGCGGCTTCCGCCAGCAGCGGCAAGGCCTGCGCTGGCTTGCCCTGCTGCGCATGGAGGCCGCCAAGCCATTTCAGCGCCTCCGCAAGTTGAACGCGTGCGCCGTCGTCGGCATTGGCGACCGCGCGCGCCGCGGCCAGGGCGCGATCGGCGAAGTCAAGCGCTTCCGCGCTGCGCCCGGACGCGGCTTCGGCGCGGCTGACGAGCAAATAAGCGCGGACAAGTTCCGGGGAATTGCGCTCGCTTTCCGGCAATGCCTCGATCGCAGCAAGGGCGCGCGCACGCGCGTTCTCAACGTCGCCGCGGCGCTCATGCAGTTCCGCGAACTGGACCAACGCTTGCGCGCGCTGGCGCATTAACGCCGGGCTCTTCGGGCCTTCGGCGAACAAGCGATCGAATTGCGCTTCGGCGTGGGCGAGCGCATCGGCGTCCGTTGCGTCGGCGCGAGCGGCGATTTCGATCGCTGTCTGGATGGCCTGGCGGGTCATCGCCGCGGATTGATCGCGCTCCCGGATCGCGGCGATGGTGGCGACGCTGCCTGCGGCGGCAATTGCGGCGAACCCTGCGCAGAGCGCTGCGCCGATGCCGGCGCTTGCGCGCGTGCCTGCTGCTTGCTGGTCGCGCAGGGCGCCGACGTTGACGTCAATGAGGGCGCTCACCAATCTAAGGAAACCAAGTTCCGCGCCATCGGCCTCGGCGCGCAAATCCGCCGTCACCGGCTGGCGCGCGCGCAGACGGGGCGGCAGCACCTGCATGGGCTCGCCGTCCAGCACCACCAGCAGGAAACGCCCCACCGGGTTGGAGACGAGATAAGTATCGACGTCGGCGTTCACGCGCTCGGAGGCGAACGAATTCGGGCTGGCGAGCACAATCAGCCAATCCACGGCCGCCATTTGCCGTGCGGTGTCGCCGAGGCGGGCGGAATTTGTATCGGGGATGAAGCGGCCGAGACGGGCGGGGCCGCCTGCGCGCAGCGCGGCGGGAACGACATAAGTGCGCAAGCGCCGACGCAGAAGGCGCACTTTGGCCTCATCCGCCTCGCTGTAGCAAAGATAGGCTTTCGGACCCCCGCTCATTCCAAACGCCCCACCGGCTCTCACTCGTCCCGCGACCGCCTTATAGCAGCTTTGTAACGGGGGAGTGAGAGCCTGCGTTGCGGTTCACTGCGTTCGCCGCGGCATCGGGCGCGGTTGCGGGTGGGGTTCTGGGTGGGGCGCATTCACCGCTGGGAGAAGTGCTGCCGCCGATTGCGCCGAGCGCGCGAGTTGGATGAACTCGGCGCGCCAGCCGAATTCGTCTTGGCCGCGAGCGCTTTGCGCCAAGCTCAGCACATCGTCCCAGCCGAAACCGCGGGTCAAATAGGGGTCGCCGCGAAGTAGCTGGCCGTAACCCGCGACCGCGGCGGCCCAACGCGTCGCCTCCGGCGCTCGCGCCACGGCTTCGTAGCGGTCGGCGTCGGCGATGGGCCGCTCGATCAGCCGGGAATTGTCCTCGCCGGGCAGCTTGTAGCGAATGCGCAGGAAGGCGATTTCGCTGGCCGTCGAGGGCGCGGGGACGGCGCGATCCTGGTAGCGCAGCGGCTCGGTGAAAGTCGGGCCGCCGACCGGCGTGATCTCATAGATCGCGGTGACCGCGTGTCCAGCGCCGATTTCGCCAGCATCGATCTGGTCGTTGTTGAAATCCTCGCGCCGCAGCATGCGGGTCTCGTAGCCTATGAGGCGATATTCGGCGACGCGGCGGGGATTGAACTCGACCTGGATCTTCACGTCATTGGCGATCGAGAACAGGTTCGACGCCATTTCGTCGCGCAGCACGCGGCGTGCTTCGTTCAAGGTGTCGATATAGGCGGCGTTGCCGTTGCCGTTTTGGGCCAGACGCTGCATCAGCGCGTCGTTGTAATTGCCGCCGCCAAATCCGAGCACCGAGAGATAAATGCCAGTTTCGCGCTTGCGGGAGACGAAATCCTGCAATTGCTGCGGGTCATTGATGCCGACATTGAAATCGCCGTCGGTGGCGATGATGACGCGGTTGACCTTGTTGCGATCGAAATTGCGCTCCGCCAACGCATAGGCGAGGCGCAAGCCTTCCCCGCCCGCGGTGGAGCCGCCAGCATGGAGATTATCCAAAGCCGCCAGAATGCGCGCGCGCTGGTCGCCGGGCGTGGGGTCGAGCACCGCGCCGGCTGCGCCCGCATAGACAACGATGGACACCCGGTCGCGAGCGTTGAGTTGATCCGCCAGCATGCGGAAGCCTTGCAGCGCCAGGGGCAGCTTGTTCTCCGGCGACATCGAACCGGATACGTCGATCAGCAATGTCAGGTTCAAAGGCGGGCGTTCGCGCGGTACGATATTGTAGCCCTGCAGCCCGATATGCACGATCTGGCGGCCCTCCGCCCACGGGCTCGGCGCCACCGCGACGGTTGTCGAGAAGGGCTCGGTGCGGGCGCGCGGCAATGGGTAATCGTAGCGGAAATAATTGACCAATTCCTCGATCCGCACCGCGTCGCGCGGGGGCAGGCGGCCTTCGCTAAGCATGCGTCGCACATTGGAATAGGAGGCGGTGTCGACATCGATCGAGAAGGTCGAGACCGGCTCATCGGCGACGATGCGGATCGGATTGGGCGCGACGTCTTCATAGCGATCGCGATCCACCGTGCCCGGCATCGGTTGCGGCGCTATCTGCGCGTACGGCGCGGCG
>CADEEA010000012.1:49676-63831 GCA_902826245.1 uncultured Alphaproteobacteria bacterium
GCGATCCACCGTGCCCGGCATCGGTTGCGGCGCTATCTGCGCGTACGGCGCGGCGCGAAGTTCTGCCAAAGGCGCCGAGGTGATGATGCCTTGCCCGGAATCCGATCGGGTGAGGGCCAAAGCGTCCGGCTCTTGCGTCATCGCTTGCGGCGGCGGAGGAGGAGACGGCGGCGTTGGGGGCTGGGGCGGCAGCTGTTCTGCCTGTACGCGCGTGTTTTCGTCTGCGGGCGTCGATTGCGACGCGCACGCCGTTAGCGCCAGCACGCACAAGGCGAGGCCGACGCGACGGTAACTGATCATGAGCATGGACGTTCCCTCCGAACCGCCCGCACGCGGGGTGTTTCTAAATTCGGAGCCAGCGCGCCGAACGCGGCCAGTTTGCGGCGCGCGCGCGGCAAAGTGCGTACACGAAGTCGTGCTTCACGGCGATGTGTTCACGGCGCCACGAAAAGAAGCGCAAGCCCGCGCTAGAGAGAAGGGCACGACAAATCTCGGGAGATGGGCTCAACAATCTGGACCGCCGGCGCCCTCGCCGGCATCGGGGTTTGCTACCGCGCAACCGCTGAACTTACGCGCAGCACCGTATGCCGGCGAGGGCGCCGGCGGTCCATGCTACATAACGCGTGGCGCTACCTGCGTGCGCTCGCAATCCACTCCCCTACCACTTGATCCAGCACATTCAGCGGAAGCTCCCCGTGCAGCAGCACCGTGTCGTGAAAGCTGCGGAGGTCGAAGGCGGGGCCGAGTTCGGCGCGCGCCTTTTCCCGCAAACGCATGATCTCGCGGCGGCCTAATTCGTAGCTGCAGGCCTGCCCTGGCCAGACAATGTAACGATCGACTTCAGTGGCGATCACGCCGATTCCATCGCCGGTGACTTGGCGTAAATAACCGATCGCTTGTTGGCGCGGCCAGTTCTTCGCGTGCAGCCCGGTATCGACCACCAACCGCGCCGCACGCCAAAGCTGCCAACGCAGGAAGCCAATGCGGCCGACCGGGTCGCCGTCGTAGAAATTCAGTTCGTCGGCCAGTTCTTCGGCGTACAATCCCCAGCCCTCGCTGTAGGCGTTGAACGAGATCAACCGGCGCAAGAGCGGTGCGTCGTCCAATTCCTGCGCCAGCGCGGTCTGAAAATGATGGCCCGGAACCGCTTCGTGAAAATCCTGCGTCGGCAGATCGATGCGGGTCATTTCGCTAAGGTCGCGGAGGTTGACGTAGTAGATTCCAGGCGCGTCGCCGCTCATGGAGGGTGGCGAATAATAGGCGCCGGGCTGGCCGGCCTCGGCGAACGCGGGCACGCGTCGCACCTCCAATTTCGCGCGCGGCAGGCGACCGAACCACTCGCGCGCACGGGTAAGTACCCCGCCGACGCGGGCCTCGACGTCCGCCAATAATTGCGCGCGCCCCGCTTCAGTGTCCGGGTAACGATAGCGTGGGTCGGCGCTCATCTGCGCAAGCCGTTCACCGACCGCGCCTTCGGTCAGTCCGACGCGGCGCAAGGCGATATCGAGCTGGTTGGTGAGTGCGGCGACGCGCTCCAGTCCAATGGCGTGTATCTGTTCCGGCGTGAGCGCGCTGGTGGTGTTGATCGCAAGCGCTGCGGCGTAGAATTCGCCTCCGCGCGGCAAGCGCGATACTGACGGGTCGTCGCCGGCCTGGGAACGCACCGAACGCAGAAAGCTCGCGGCGCGTTCGTGGGCGGGGATGGTTTGCAGGCGCACGATCTGCTCAGCGCGCGCGAGCAGGCCGGGCCGCGCCTGGATGAGCGCATCGCGTCGGGTGGCTTCGCTTGCGGCCGCGATCTGCGCATCGAGCTTCTGGCGAAAATTGGCGACGTAAGGCTGCGCCGGCGCTGCATTGGCGCTCGCCGCGTCGAGCAGCGCGATGGTGGCGTCGACGATGAAGAGAGGAGGAACGATCCCACGCTCGGCGTCAGCGCGGGCGCGCGCCGTCTCCTGGTCAATGGAATCGTCAACCTGCGCCAGGCGCGCGAGGTAGGCTTCCGCGTCGGCGACAATGGCGATGCTAGTGCGCTCGTCGAGGAAGGAGGGCAGTTCGATGAAGGCGCTGTCGAGTTGGTTAAGCACGTAGGGCTTGACGCCAGAGAGCGGCGAGAAGTCGCCATAATCGAATTCAGCGCCAGCGGCGGCGGCGGCGAACTGGCTCTCCAGGATGCGGTAGGTCAGAGCTTCATCGGCATCCAAAAGGTTCTGATCGATGCCACGCAGCTCGACATAGCGACGAAGCGCGGCGCTGCGGCGCGCCATCAGCGCACGCGGCGAAAGGTCGTCCAATTTGGTGGCATAGGGGCCCCCGGCGACCTCAATGTTGACCCTCGCCAGGGAGGCGGTTTCGGGGCTGTCGGCGAGTATTTCCTGGGTCCAATCCGCGACGCGCCCCTCGAAAGCGCTCATCGGCGCAGGCCGCTGCTGGCCGCAAGCGGCAAGTACGAGGGCTAGGCCCGCGACGATAAAGTCCCTTCTCAGGGTCATTCAGAAGGCTCCTGTCCGGCGAATCGGCGGTCAGCCAATAGCATGCGTCCACTGCGGGCAAAGTGGCGGCTGAGGTCGGCGATTGCGGCTCCCCTGTTGCAGCCGGGCCGCTTTCGTGGTTGGAGAGCGCTCCCGATTTCGGAAACGTGGAGAAACCCATGACGACCGCCGGCGGCGGCGCCCAAACCCTGGGCCAAATCCTATTCTATCGCCAGCTCGAGCCACTCTCCATCGAGAAGCACCGGTCGCTGGGAGTAAGTCAGGTAGCCAATCCCTTTTCGTTCCTGGCCGACACCCATCTGGTGCCGCTCACCGTGGACGAATTTGGCCTGGCCGCCGTCTGCTATCCCATCATCTTCGACACCCAGTCCAAGACGCCGCTGGCGGTGATGGGCTTGCGGCCGGGGATGAACGTATTCCTCGGCGCCGACGGCTCGCTCGACCCGGAAGTCTATCTGCCGGCGTTTGCGCGTCGCTATCCGTTCCTGCCGATTATCGCGGGGCAAGGTCAGGCGCCCGCACCAGGCGGAAACGAGGGCGACCGTGTCCTGGTATGCATCGACCGCGCCGCAAAGATGCTCAACGACCGGCCTGAACTGCCGTTCTTCGAAGGCGACAAGCCATCCCGTTACACCGAAGAAGCGATCAATTTCTGCCGCGAATTCGACATGTTGGGGCGGCGTACCCAGGAATTCGTGAAGCTAATGGAGCAGCACAATCTGTTCGAAAACACGCCGCTGGCGCTGCCGCGCGCCAAGGCGGACGGCACGCCGGACGAGCCAATGAAGATCGGCGAGTATCTGCGTATTTCCGAGCAGAAGCTGAACGCGCTGCCGAAGGACACCTATTTGGAATTGCGCGACAAGGGCGTTTCTGCGGTCATGCACGCCCACCTGCTTTCGCTGGGGCTGTGGCCGAAAATCCTGTCGCGCGCTGCGCGCATCCAGGCGGCCACGCCGCTCAAGAACTAAGGCGCGGGCGTTCGGTTTGGAATGCATTATGCAGGCCGCGTCTCCAGGGGCGCGGCCTGTTTTGTTCTGAGGAGAGAATGGCGCGGGTTTGGGCGGTCTTTCTGGCGGTGCTGGCCTGGGTCTCATTTGAGTTCCCCGCCGCAGCCGCGCCGGTCCGCACCGCAAATCTCGAAGCGGAGCTGCACTCCTCGCGCGCCGCCATAGCTCCAGGCGAACGTTTCACGATTGTATTGCGTCAGACCCTTAATCCGGGCTGGCACACCTATTGGCGCAACCCGGGAGCGGCCGGCGAGCCCACGGAAATTGTTTGGCGCTTGCCTGCGGGATTTGCGGCTGGCGACATCTCTTGGCCCACGCCGACAACGATCGCGGTCGAGTCGCTGGTCAATTATGGCTATTCCGGCGAGGTGCTGCTGCCGATCGAGATATCGGCGCCAGCTTCGCTTCGCGTGGGCGCCAGCGTCACGCTACGCGCCAGCGCGACCTGGGTGGTGTGCTCGGACATCTGCGTGCCGGAGCGCGGCGATTTCTCGCTGACCTTGCCGGTGGCGGCGCAGGGGCGCGACGTTGCGGTCTGGGCGCCGCGCATCCGTGCGGCTCTGGCGGCGCTGCCTGCGCCATTCGATCCCGCCGGCCCGCTGCGCGCGCGGATCAGTCAGGGTCAGCCGCCGTTATTGTCCGTGGCGTTTCCCGGCGAAACGCTGCGGGACCCCTACTTCTTCCCCTACAGCCGCGACGCGGCCAATCCATCGGCAGTGCAGAACCCGAGTTTCGGTCCCGCTGGCGTAAGCTTCGAATTGCGTGAGGGCGTCGACGAGGACATCGGCAAGGTCCCGCTCGATGGGGTTCTAACCTTCCTCGACGCTAGCGGCACGCGCCGCGCCTATGAGGTGCTGGCCAGCCCCGGCGATCCGCTCGCGGACACTTCAGGAGCGCCGCCGCCTGCGCCGCCAATGGACGCCATGGCGCTGCTGGCGGCGATCGGACTGGCTTTCCTGGGCGGCCTCATCCTCAACATCATGCCCTGCGTGCTGCCGGTGCTTTCGGTGAAGGCGCTGTCGCTGGCGGGCCGGACCGATGCCGGGCAAGCCCGCCGCCACGGCGCGCTTTATTTTGCGGGCGTGATGGCGACCTTCCTTGCGCTGGCTGCGGTCCTGATCGCGCTACGCAGCGGCGGTGACGCGATTGGCTGGGGATTTCAGCTGCAGGCGCCCTGGGTGAATGCAGGTTTGGCGCTGCTCTTTTTCGTAATTGGCCTCAATCTCCTGGGCGTGTTCCACGTTGGCGGCCTTGAAAATATTGGCGCCGGACTGGCGCAGCGCGGCGGCGATGCAGGCGCTTTCTTCACCGGCGCCTTGGCTGTTGTGGCGGCGACGCCGTGCACCGCCCCGTTCATGGCCGGCGCCATCGGCGCTGCGCTCACCCAGTCCGCTGGCGTTACTCTCCTGATCTTTGCAGCGCTCGCGCTCGGCTTTTCGCTGCCGTTCACGGCGCTCTCATTTGCGCCGGCGCTACAGCGCCTGATCCCCAAGCCTGGCCCCTGGATGGAACGCGCAAGAAATGTGCTCGCGTTCCCGATGTTCGCCGCCGCGATCTGGCTGGCGTGGGTGCATGCGGAGCAGACGGAAGCGGCGGGCGTGCTTGCGCTGCTCAGCGTCGCGGTAGCGCTCGCGTTTGCACTGGCGGTGAGCCGCTGGGGAAAAGCGTGGCTAGCTGCAGGCTTGGTTGTCTTGATCTTGACGGGCGCACTGATGTGGCGGCCCCTGGTTGGATTGCGGGCGCAGGAAGCGCTTGTGTCGGAGGCGTGGAGCCCCGCGCGCGTTGAGGCGTTGCGCGTCGAGGGGCGGCCAATCTTCGTAAACTTCACCGCCGCTTGGTGCGTGACCTGCAAGGTGAACGAACTGACGGCGCTGTCGAGCCATCGCGTGGCGCAGGCGTTTGCGGACACCAATGTGGCGTACCTGAAAGCGGATTGGACCAACAGGGACGAAGCTATTGCGAACGCGCTAGCTGCGCACGGGCGCGCGGGTGTGCCGCTGTACCTCTATTATCCGCCGACGGGCGTGGCGCCGACGGTGTTGCCGCAAGTGCTGAGCGAGGGCCTGATCATCGAGACGATAGAAGCGTCGAATTAGGTTGGGCCGCCAGCCAAATGCGCCGGCTCCGGCTCAGCGCCCGCCGCCATCGGCGCGAGCAGGATCGCGTCGTCGAGCAGGGCGGCTAGAGCGGCGAAAGCGGCGGCTTCTTCGGCGGGCGTTGCGGCATGCTGCAGCTCGGCGGCGTGGACCATGGCGTCCTCGGATATACCCCTGAAGATGCACGGCAGATCGGCAGGCGCATCGCCTGCCCGCAGCGCATCGGAAAGGCGCATCGCGTCGCCCGAAAATTCGGTCAAATCGGCCAGGAAGGCGGGGGAAAACTCCTGCCGCGCCGCCAGCGAACGCGCTTCCGCCTCGACCTCGCTGGCCAAGCTTGGGATATCGGCGAGACTGGCTGTGCCAAAAGCTAACAGCGCCAGACAGGTGAGCATGTGCGGTCTCCTTCGCCCCACAGGCGAAGCAAGAGCGGCGCCGGGAGGCCGGCTCGCGTCGGGGCGTGGTTTACGCTAGGCCAGCAGCTTCGAATCTGGAGCCCGCATGCCACCTTCCTCCGCGCCGGTCGTATTGGGACTCGATGGCGATCTCACACTTGGGAAAATCGAAGCGGTCGCGCTGAGCGGCGCCAAAGTCTCGCTGGCCAAGGAAGCCAAAGCGCACCTGGCGGGCTTCCGCGCCGCCGCCGAGGCCGAGATCGCAGCCAACCCCGACAAGCGCGTCTACGGCCTCAATACCGGCTTCGGCAGCAATTTCCGCGACTATGTGAGCCCTGAAAATCTGAAGAAGCTGCAGCGCAATCTGATCCTTTCGCACTGCGCCGGCGTCGGCCCGCTGGCCCCCGCGCCAGTGGTTCGCGCGACCATGCTGTTGCGCGCGGCGTCGCTGGCGCTGGGACGCAGCGTGGTGCGCCCGGTCGTCGTCGAGACCATGATCGACATGCTGAACGCGGGCGTCACCCCGGCCGTGCCGCGTTACGGCAGCGTCTCCGCCAGCGGCGATCTCGCGCCGCTTTCTCACATCGCCGCGGTTCTGATTGGGGAGGGTAGGGTGCTCATTGCTGGCGGCGAAGCGATCCCGACCGCGCGCTACCTCAAAGCCAATCCCGGCGCGTTCCGCCCCATTGAACTGGAGATGAAGGAAGGCCTGGCGCTGAACAATGGCTGCCAGTACGCCAACGCGTGGGGCGCGCTGGCGACAGCGAACATGCGCCGGCTAATCGAGGCAGCGGCGCTGGCTACGGCGATGCACGTGCAGGCGATGCGCGGCATGGGGCGGCCGTTCCGCGCCGATCTGCACAAGCTGCGCCCGCATGCTGGCTCGATAACGATGGCGGCGTGGGTGTTCGATCTGTTGGAGGGCTACGCGTTCCGCGATGTCACCACCGACGAGAAGTTCGGCTATGATGGCCAGATTCAGGATCCCTACAATCTGCGCTGCGCCGCCCAGGCCTTGGGGCCGTGCCTCGATCTGGTCGAGCGCGCCGAACAGACTATGACCATCGAAGCGCGCAGCGTCACCGATAACCCGATCGATCTGAACACCAGCGCTGAACGATACTCCGTCGATGACATCACCTCGGGGGGGCACTTCCACGGCATGCCGATCGGCGTCGATGCTTACGGGTTGTTGCAGGCTGCAGGTGTGATGGCGCGGGTGTCGAACCAACGCTGCGTGCGCATTGTTGATAAAAACCGCAACAAAGGTCTCGGCCCCCAAGTGCGCGGGCGCGCCATCGACGCCACCGAGTCCGGCATGCTGATCGCTGAGTACACTACAGCGGGATTGTGCAATCAGATCTGGGGTCTCGCGATGCCGTCGCACTTGATGTCGATGTCGACCGATTCCGGGCAGGAGGATCATGTGTCGATGGCGGCGAACGTCGCCATGCGTGCATACGAAGCGAGCGAGTTGCTGGCGCGAGTGCTAGCCATAGAACTCGCTTTCGCGGCCCAGGCCGAGTACGTGCATGCGCTGGAGGAAGCCCGGATTTCCCTAGCCGCCCGTCTGGCGCCGTCGCTGAAGAAAATCGCCAAATATTTCCCACCGGTCGAGGATGACCGCGAACTTTCCTGGGACATCGAAGCTCTGGCCGAACGCGTGCTCGCTGGCGAAATTGCCGATGCGAGCGGCTATGCCTTCGCGCGAACAAACCCTCTCCCCTTGAGGGGAGAGGGTGTCCGCGAAGCGGACGGGTGAGGGGAGTGCGCTCTAGTGTCCCGGATTTGAAGTTCGCACAGTCATTTGGATCGCGCGCGATGCGAACTTCAAATCCATCAGGGACACTAGAATCAATAGGTTATAGTGTGGCTGATGAATCTGAAATTCGCTCAGCGCTTGCCATCATGATCTTGCGAATTTCAGATTCGCCACACTAGAGGGAAAAACCGAAAATCCCCTCATCCGGCCCTTCGGGCCACCTTCTCCCCTCAAGGGGAGAAGGCTATGCCAACACCATGACCTCCCCCGTCTCCCCCGAAAAACCCCGCGGCTTCATCGACCGCACAGGCGCGCAGGCCGATGCGGAGCGCGCCATCGTCGAGAAGGTTGGCGCGGTTTATCAGCAATGGGGCTTCGAGCGGCTCGAAACGCCGGCGGTCGAATACACCGAAGCGCTGGGCAAATTCCTGCCCGATCTCGACCGCCCCAACGAAGGCGTCTTCTCGTTTCAGGACGACGAACGCTGGCTGTCGCTGCGCTACGATCTGACCGCGCCGTTGGCGCGCTATGTGGCGGAGAATTTCGACGCGTTGCCCAAGCCCTACCGCCGCTGGGCCGCCGGCCCGGTGTGGCGCAACGAAAAACCGGGGCCGGGGCGCTACCGCGAATTCTGGCAATGCGACGCCGATACCGTGGGCAGCGCTTCGCCGGCGGCGGACGCGGAGATGATCGCCATGGCGTGCGCTGCGCTGGAAGCGGCTGGGGTGGAGCGTGGCGAGTACAGACTCTTCGTGAATGATAGACGTTTGCTCGATGGGTTGCTGGAAGTGCTGGGATTGGACCCGAGGCAAACGACTGCGCGTGTCCGTGTCCTGCGGGCTATCGACAAATGGGACCGCTTGGGTCGCGGCGGTGTTGTTCAACTTCTTGGGCCCGGACGGAAAGACGAGTCGGGGGATTTCACGCCGGGTGCTGGACTCAGCGGAAGCCAAATTGAGAGCGTGATTTCCTTCGTTGACCCCGACGTCGCGTTCTCGGGCAGCCCATCCATGAAGGTTGACACGCTTCGGAGTCATCCCCTCGCGCAGACGGAAATTGGCCGCGCTGCCTTGAAATCTCTCTCAGAGATTTGCGAAGGGCTCAAATCTCTGGGGCGAGGTGCGGCAGAGTATCAAATTGAAACCTCCATCGTGCGTGGCCTCGAATACTACACCGGCGCGGTGTTCGAGGCGCAGTTGATCGGTGAGGGCGGAACCAATTTCGGTTCCGTCGGCGGCGGTGGGCGTTATGACGGCCTGGTCTCGCGTTTTCGCGCCGAGCCAGTGCCCGCGACCGGCTTCTCCATTGGCGTCTCGCGTCTCGCCGCAGCGATGCAAGCGCAGTCGCAAGCGCAAGAGCGTGGACCGGTTGTGGTGCTGGTGATGGATCAAGCGCGCGTTGGCGATTCCCTCGCCATCGCCGCCGAACTCCGCGCCGCCGGTGTACGCGCCGAAGCCTATCTCGGCGCTGGCGGGATGAAGGCGCAGCTCAAATACGCCGACAAACGCCATGCGCCCATCGCCATCATTCAAGGCGGCGATGAATTGGCCAAGGACGTGGTGACGTTGAAGGATCTCAAGCGCGGTCTCGAAATTTCTCACCTCGCAGGTGAGGATCGCGAAGCGTATGCGAAGCTGCGAGAGCAAGTGCAGCAAGAAGTTCCGCGTGCACAACTTGTGGAGCGCGTCAAAAAAATGCTGTCCTGACACACCGCTCGGGTGAGCGCGGCTTGACGACGCAGGCGCATGCGCGCAAGGCTCGCGCCGTCTCGCATGGGCGCTGCACATGCGGTCGCGTTTCGGGGAGGAGACGCCAACTTGCGGCGAGGCGGCCGTGCTTCGATCGATACGGAGCACGGCCGTATCCGTTCTAAGGATTTGGATGCCAGCCCATGATGGCGAGCATCACGAAAAACCCGACCACATAGGCCGCCGGTACGAACCACGCCGCGCGCAGCCAGAGCAGCACCGATTTTGCTTCCGGGAACATGTTCGAGACTGCAACGCCCGCGGACGATCCAAACCACATCATCGAGCCGCCGAAACCGACCGCGTATGCGAGCATGCCCCAATCGTAATTGCCCTGCTGCAGCGCCAGCGCCGTCAGCGGAATGTTGTCAAATACCGCGGAGACGAAGCCGAGACTGAATGCGGACGGCCACGATGGCGCTGGCAATTGCTCCACGGGCATCATCGACGCGGCGAGCACGAGGGAAAGCAGGAACGCCGCGCCCTTGATGGTCTCGGGCATTACCTTCCAGTCCGGCGCTCGTAACGGCCAGGCGAGCAGCAGCGCAGCCCATAGCGCCAGCCCTATCACCGGTATCGCGTGCAATAAATCGGGAGCGAACAGATTGGCCGCGACATTGGCGCCGATCGCGCTCAACAGCAGCGCCACGACAATCCCCACTCGCGCCCAATCGACGACGATGCCCCCGACATCGTGTTTCAGGATTTTCCCGTAATGCTGTTGCGCGCGGGCGGCCGGGATCGCAAACACGAAAAATGCGGCGATGGCGCCGACATAAGCATGGAGCACATCCAGCGGGCTTTTGCCCGCGATCCACATCATCGTGGTGGTGGTGTCGCCCACCACCGAACCCGAGCCCCCGGCATTAGAGGCAGCGACGATCGCGGCCAGGAAGCCGATATGGACGCGCCTCTGGTACACGTGCGCGGCGATGGTGGCGCCGATCAGCGCGCCGGCGATGTTGTCCAAGAATGCCGAAAGCACGAACACCATGGCAAGCAGCACAAGCCCGCCGGTCCAATTGTCGGGCAGAATGTCTGGCGCGAGGTCCGGCAGCTTGCTCTCCTCGAAATGACGCGAGAGCAGCGCGAAGCCCAGCAGCAAGAGCCCGAGATTGGCGATCTCGACCCAATGATGGTCGAGGTGGAGCGCCAGGCCCAGTAGCCCCGCGTGACCCGCGAAATCCGAGAACGCGAGTTTGTAGGCGACGATGGCGAGCAGCCCCGTCATGGCCACCGTGAAGGTGCGGTGATGGAAAATCGCGACGCCAAGGAGGGTCGCGGCGAACAATAAGAACTCAATGGGAATGCCGGCCATGGTGGTCGGGAAACTAGAGATCGAAGCGCGCCACGCAAGCAAAAGGGTTCAACGGCGTTCGAACACGCCTTCTTCCTCCGCGCGGGCTTCTGATTGCGCAAGCGCGCTTGCGCCGCCCGCATCGGGCGTGCGTGCAAGCGCCGTGGTAAGCAGCATTAAGCCGGCGGCGGCGGAGAGGAGAGAGCCGCCGAGCACGCCGAAGCGCACTGGCGCCTCAAGCGCCTCATCGTTGAAGGCGAGCGCGCCGACGAACAGGCTCATGGTGAAGCCGATGCCGGCGATCATCGCCGTCCCGACCAGAACCATGAATGAGGCAGGCGGCCGCTGACGCAGCAAGCGCGCGCCGAGCCAGGTCAACGCGACGATGCCAAGCGGCTTGCCCAGCACCAACCCCCCGGCGATGCCGAGAGCCACGGGATGGAGGACATCCCCAACGCCTACGTTCGCAAGCGTTACCCCGGCGCTTGCAAGCGCGAAAAGGGGCATGACGCCAAGCTGCACGGAGGGCTTAAGCGCATGCTCGGCCTCCACCAATGGAGAGCGGCCGTCGGCGCGGCGCATTGGGATCGCGAGCGCGATGAGGACGCCGGACAGCGTCGGGCTTACGCCGGTCTGCGCCATGGCGCCCCAAAGGAAGACGCCCAGCACCCAATATGGCGTGAGCGCCTTCACGCCGCGCCAGTTCAGCGCAAACAGTGCAAACGTAAGCACGCTGGCCGCGCCCAGCGCTGAGATGTTCAGCGCGCCGGAATAGAAGACGGCGATCACAAGCATCGCGCCGAGATCGTCGGCGATGGCCAGCGCCAGCAGGAAAAGACGCACGCCGGCTGGAACGCGCGCGCCCAGCAGCGACAGCACTCCTATGGCAAACGCGATGTCGGTCGCGGTGGGGATCGCCCAGCCGCGCGCGTAGACGGCCTGCGCCCCCGGCGCGGCTTGGGTGGCGATGAAGAGAAAAATCAACGCCGGCGCCGCCATGCCGCCAATTGCGCCGAGCGCCGGCAGCGCCGCTTCGCGCGGATTGCGAAACGGGCCTTCGACAAGCTCACGCTTCAGCTCGAGGCCGACATAGAGAAAGAACACCGCCATCAGCGCGTCCTTCACCATGCCCTTTACGGTGGAGTTCAGCTCATAGCCAGGCAACACAAGCAGGACGGGGCTGGCGAGTAAGTGCTTCCACGCATCGCTGAGCGCGGAATTGGCGAGCGCGAACGAAAGCGCGGTCGCGCCAAGCAGCATGTAACCGGGGGCGGTGTCCCTCTCCCACCAGAACGGATGTGCGCGTGGTTTCGCCATGTCGCGGGCAACCTAGAGGTCGGTGCGCGAGGTGCAAGCAGAAGCGAAGCAACGAAGCTCCACAGCGCGCGCAACCGGATCAGCCTAAGGATGTGCAAACAAAAAGGGCGGAGCTTTTGGCTCCGCCCTTGATGTTTTTACGTTGTGCGCTGGACCGGATCCCGGATCGGCGCGTTGCGCCGTCCGGGATGACAATCGGCTGGGCCGATTGTCAGAAATCCATATCGCCCATGCCGCCCATGCCGCCGCCCATGCCTGGGTGACCGCCGCCGCCGCCTTCTTTGCGCTTCGGCGCTTCAGCGATGGTGGCTTCGGTGGTGATGATCAGGCCCGCGACCGAGGCTGCATCTTGCAGCGCCGTGCGCACGACCTTCACCGGGTCGATGATGCCGGCCTTGATCAGGTCGACATATTCTTCCGACTGCGCGTTGAAGCCGAAATTGTCGTCCTTGGACTCGCGGATCTTGCCGACCACGATCGAACCCTCGACGCCAGCGTTCTCGACGATCTGCCGGATCGGCGCTTCGAGCGCCTTGCGGATGATGCCGATGCCGACGTTTTGGTCTTCGTTGTCGCCCTTGATCGAGAGCTTCAGCGCCGCGCGCAACAGCGCAGTGCCGCCGCCGGGGACGATGCCTTCTTCCACTGCAGCGCGGGTCGCATTGAGCGCGTCATCAACGCGGTCCTTGCGTTCCTTCACTTCGACTTCCGTCGCGCCGCCGACCTTGATCACCGCAACGCCGCCAGCGAGCTTCGCCAGGCGTTCTTGCAGCTTTTCCTTGTCGTAGTCGGACGTGGTGTCCTCGATCTGAGCGCGGATCTGGGCGATGCGGCCTTCGATGTCCTTCTTGGGACCATTGCCGTCGACGATGGTGGTGTCGTCCTTCTTCACCACGACCTTCTTGGCTCGGCCGAGCATCTCGACGGTGACGTTCTCAAGCTTGATGCCGAGGTCTTCGCTGATCACCTGGCCGCCGGTGAGGATGGCAATGTCCTCCAGCATGGCCTTGCGGCGATCGCCGAAGCCCGGCGCTTTCACCGCCGCGACCTTGAGGCCGCCGCGCAGCTTGTTGACCACCAGAGTGGCGAGGGCTTCGCCTTCGACGTCCTCGGCGATGATCAGCAGCGGGCGCTGGCTTTGCACGATCGCTTCCAGGATCGGCAGCATCGGTTGCAGGCTGGAGAGCTTCTTTTCGAACAGCAGGATCGCGGGGTCTTCCAGCGTCGCTTCCATCTTTTCTGCGTTGGTGATGAAGTAAGGGCTCAAGTAGCCGCGGTCGAATTGCATGCCTTCGACGACATCGAGTTCGGTGTCGAGGGACTTGGCTTCTTCAACCGTGATCACGCCTTCATTGCCGACCTTGGCCATGGCGTCGGCCAGGAACTTGCCGATCTGCGCATCGCCATTGGCGGCGAGCGTGCCGACCTGGGCGATCTCGTCGTTCGACTTCACCTTGGCGGCGCGCTTCTTCAGATCCTCGACCACGGCAGCGACCGCCTTGTCGATGCCGCGACGCAGATCCATCGGATTGCGGCCGGCGGACACCGCCTTCATGCCCTCGCGCACGATGGCTTGAGCGAGCACGGTGGCGGTGGTGGTGCCGTCGCCGGCTTCGTCGTTGGTCTTGGAAGCGACTTCACGAATGAGCTGGGCGCCCATGTTCATGAACTTGTCTTCGAGCTCGATTTCCTTGGCGACGGTGACGCCGTCCTTGGTGGTGCGCGGCGCACCGAAGCTCTTCTCAATCACCACGTTGCGACCCTTGGGGCCGAGCGTGACTTTTACGGCGTTGGCAAGAATGTCGACGCCGGCGAGCATCCGCTCGCGCGCGTCCGATCCGAAATTGACGACCTTAGCGGCCATGTGAGTGTTCCTTAGGTTAGGGATTGGGTCTTGGGGGTTGGGGATTATGAGAGCGGGGAGGGGGCTGCGCCCCAATCCCTACTCCCTAATCCCGGCGCGAAGCGCTTAAGCCGCTTCCTTCTTCGCCTTCTTCTGCTCGATGACGCCCATGATGTCGGACTCCTTCATGATCAGGAG
>CADEEA010000013.1 GCA_902826245.1 uncultured Alphaproteobacteria bacterium
GCGACTGAAAGCAGCACGCCCAAGACCCAGCGACTCGCGGCGGCGCTGGGGATGCGCATGACGAGCGCGCTGGCGGCGTGCCCAAGCGGCGCCCCGGCCATCATCAAGGGGACCCAAAAGAGCAGGCGGGAGCTTAGCGGCATTGCATCGGTCTGCATCGCGCCCGAAAGCGCCAGAAAGGCGCCTGCCGCCGCGCAGATTGCGAGGTTCTGCGTCCACGCGCGCCAACCGCGGGGGGCCGCCTCCGGCGAAGCGCCAAGCTTTGGCTGCGGCGCTCTGCGAAAGGGCGACAGGGATTCAGGTAGACGCGGCAGCACGGGATCGCTCATGGCGCCATGGCCATAGCAGATCGCGCCTGGAGGCAAACCAGGGAAGGCAAGCTTAGCTGGCCGCTCCCAGCCATTGGCGCTTCGCAAACCGCCTTTCCCGGCGACTCGCGCGCTGATTTGCCTGTTTCACGCATCGGTCCTGGCGCGCCCTCACGAGCGGGGGCCAAGTTGTGGATCTAACCCCCCAGCCAGATGGTGAAAAATGCCGCAGAAGAAGAGTTCTTGGTTTAATTCCCTTCCGAGTTGGACTGGCTGGGCCGTCGTCGCCATCGCGCTGACGGGAGGGATAGCGCCGTTCGCGCCCTACATTCTCGACGCTGCGCGAGGGACGGCCTGGGCACTGCACGCGCCGGATTGGGCGCTTTTGGCGACGCAGCCGCTCAAGCTCCAAATCCACATCGCCGCCGCACTGACAGCGTTGGCGATCGGCATCGTACTTATGATGCAACCGAAGGGCAGGATCGCCCACAAGGCCTTGGGCTGGATTTGGGTACTGGCGATGGCCGTCACGGCCGTATCAAGCCTCTTTATCACCACGCTGCGCGACGGGTATTCGCTTCTGCACCTACTCTCGGGATGGACAATTATCGCGTTGCCGATGGCGGTGTTCGCCATTCGCCGCGGCAACGTACAGGCGCACCGCGCCGCCATGACCGGCATGTTTGTGGGGGGCCTGATTCTCGCCGGCGCCCTCAACTTCATCCCTGGACGATTGATCTGGCGGGTGTTTTTCGGTTGATGGCGGCGGATGCTGCTTTGGCAATTCCAACAGCAGTAAATTGCCGTTAGAAGCGGGCGTCCCATGACCAGCCTGCTTCGAAATGTCGGCGCGCTCATCGCGGCGATCGCCATCCTGCAGCTGGCGGGAGGCCTGCTGGGCGTGCGGCTGCCGATCGCCTTCATCGCCGAGGGACATTCGCGCACCGAACTTGGGCTGGTGGCGGCGGCTTATTCAGCCGGCTTCATGTTCGGCGCCGTCATCGCCACGATGTTGTTGTCGCGCGTTGGCCACATTCGCGTCTATGCCGCGTGCGCGGCGGTGTTCGCGGCAGCGACCCTGGCGCTTCACTTCACCGGCGATGTCTGGAGCTGGGGTTTGGCGCGCATGGCGGCGGGCGCCGCGGTCGCGCTCATGTTTGCAGCTATCGAGAGCTGGATGAACTTCGCCATCGGCGCGCGCGTGCGCGGCGAGGTGTTAAGCGTGTACATGGTGATGACAAAAGCCGCGCTCGCGCTCGGACCATTCCTCGCCTTTAATTATGCACCGCTTGCGCCCGAGCCCTGGATGATCGCGGCGGCGCTGGCGGCTTTGTCCATGGTGCCGGTCTGCTTCACGCCGGCGGCGCCCCCCGATCGTCCGAAGGCGCAGCCACTGGCGCTGGCGGAGCAATTCGCGATCGCCCCGGCGGCGGTGATCGGCAGCTTCGGCGCGGGGCTTGTCAATGGCGGCGTGTTGGCGCTAGCGCCGCTCTATGCGGCCCAACATTATGGCGAAAACGCTGCGGCCGAATTCTATTCGGCCGCGTTCACCGGCTCGCTGCTGCTGCAATGGCCGGCGGGGCGGCTGTCGGACCGTGTCGATCGACGTTTGGTGATCGCAGGGCTGGCCGGGCTCGCGGCCCTTTCCTCGTTTGCGCTTGGACTATGGAGCGGGCAGTTGCCGGCGACGGCGGCGATTTTCCTGTTTTTCCTGTGGGGAGCAGGCGCGCTGTCGTTCTACGGCATCGCGGTCGCGCACATGGCCGATCGCGCCGAGCCGGGCAAGCTCGCGCAATCGGCGGCGGGATTGTTGTTCGTGTGGGCGGGCGGTTCGATCATTGGACCAATTCTCATGGGGCCATTGGTGGATTTGTTCGGCGTCGCGGGGTTGTTCTGGTTTGCTGGCGCTGCGGCGCTGGCCGTTTGCGGGCTCATGTTCTGGCGCCGCACCACGCGCGAAGCCGCCACAAACAAGGAAGAATTTTCACCCCAGATCGGCACCAGCGTCGCTGCGGGTGAAATCGCGTACGGCGAGGATAAGCCGCGCTGAGCGGGCTTGGCGGCGCTTGCCTCCGCCCTATAAGACGAATTGCTGATTTGAGGGCCTCATGAACATTCACGAATACCAAGGCAAGCAAGTGCTGAAGAGCTTCGGCGTGCCGGTTCCGCGCGGCTTTCCCGCGTTCACGACCGAGGAGGCCATTGACGCCGCCGCCAAGCTTGGCGGCGCGGTTTGGGCGGTGAAGAGCCAGATCCACGCCGGCGGGCGCGGCAAGGGCCGGTTCAAGGAGCCTGAGGCGGGAGAGAAAGGCGGCGTGCGCATCGCCAAGGCGCCGGAGGAAGTGGGGCTTTTTGCCGAGCAGATGCTCGGGCGCACTTTGGTGACGCTGCAGACCGGGCCCGTCGGCCGCGTGGTCAATCGGCTCTACATTGAAGAAGGCGTGCGGATCGCCAAGGAATTCTACCTCTCGGTGCTGGTCGATCGCGAGAGCGGGCGGGTGGCGTTCGTCGCCTCTGAGGCCGGGGGCATGAACATCGAGGAGGTCGCCCACGACACCCCTGAGAAAATCACCAACGTCCCGATCGATCCGCTCACCGGCCCCACGCGCGCCGACGCGGACAAAATCGCGCGCGCGTTCGGTGTAAGCGGCGCTCAGGCCGAGCAATGCGCCGACCTCGTGAACAAGCTCTACACGGCCTTTACCAAGAGCGACATGAGCCTGCTTGAGATCAATCCGCTGATCGTAACCGAGGCGGGAGCGCTCATCTGCGCCGACGCAAAGGTCGGTTTCGATTCCAACGCCGAATTCCGCCACAAGGAATGGGAAGAATTGCGCGACCTCGGCGAAGAGGATCCCAAGGAAATCGAAGCCTCGAAATACGATCTCTCCTACATCGCGCTCGACGGCGAAATCGGCTGCATGGTCAACGGCGCGGGCCTTGCCATGGCGACCATGGACATCATCAAGCTGTTCGGCGCCGAGCCAGCGAATTTCCTCGATGTCGGCGGTGGCGCGAGCAAGGAGAAGGTGACCGCCGCGTTCAAGATCATAACCGCCGACCGGAAAGTGAAAGGGATTCTGATCAACATCTTCGGCGGCATCATGAAATGCGACGTGCTGGCCGAAGGCGTGGTCGCGGCGGTGAAGGAAGTGGGCCTCGCCGTGCCGCTGGTGGTGCGGCTGGAGGGCACCAACGTGGACGCTGGCAAGCAGATCATCCGCGAAAGCGGGCTGAACGTGATCAGCGCGGATGATTTGGAGGACGCTGCAAGGAAGATCGTGGCGGCGGTGCGGGGGTAGGGGTGCGTGCGCTTGTCTCCATCGTCTGCATAGCAGGCCTTGCATGCGGTCAAACACTGGCAATGGCGCAGGGTAGGCAGGAGGCGGATGCCAGCCCCTACGGCGCCTTCGAGTGTCACTCCGGGACTTCTGTCATTGTAGACACAGATGGGGCGCAAGAAGAATTGCGCAGCGACCGAGCCAATCCCTTTATCAGGTTGGAGATCGCCCCCGTCGCCGAGGGCGAAAGGCGCGCAGTTCGCACGCTAAGCTGGGACGGCGAGCATCAGAGGTGGGTGGATGATGACGGGGTTTCTCTCGCGATTACTTCAATAGGCGTTAGCGCCAGTCATCAGTGGTGGACAGTTCACCTAGAAGGCGGGGTAGGCGATCGGATTCCGGCAGGAACTGTAGCGAACCTGAGCTACGAATTAGCGTACGAGAAGCCTGGCCCCATTCTCAGCCTTGTAAGTCTTTATCTGCGCTTGGGCAGTGTGTCAGTGCTTGAGTGCGATCGCATAGAGACATTGACCGCGCCGCCGCTTGCACCGATCAGCGAGCGTTGAACACCGCTACGTTTGCATTATGCAAATCTCGGGTTTTTGTGTTATGCGGTCCCCGTGACCGCCATCACTCTCCCGCCCGACCTGCTCGCCTGGGCCCGCGCCGAGGTCGCCGCTGGGCGCGCGGAGAGCGTTGCGGCGCTGGTTGAGGCGCGTCTGCGGGCGAGCCGGCAATGGGAGGAGCTTCGCCATTCGCTCGATGTGGCCGAGGCGGAGGCCGATGCCGGCGGCTGGTCGCCGTTTGAGGATGTGTTCGCGAGGTTGAAGGCGCGGTTTCCGGCTGGTTGATGGCCATCATCGTTGACGTTGCCGATGCCGCCGAGCGTGATCTTATTGAGATCGCGGATTATCTGACTCGCGAGGCAAGCCCTAGCATTGCTGGGCGCTGGGTGCGGCGGATCGAGGAGCGGATCGCTGCTCTCGCCGAGTTTCCTTATGCTGGGGCCGAAGATGGCCGCTTGGGACGAGGGCGGCGGCGTCTGGTCGAGCGCCCCTATCTCATCGTCTATCGCATCCTCGGGCCTGAGCGCGTCCGGGTCGTGCATGGCGATCTGCCGGCGTTATTCAAGGATGACAAGGATTTGGATGAAAGCCCGTGACCGCAATCACCCTCCCGCCGGATCTGCTCGCCTGGGCCCGCGCCGAGGTCGCCGCTGGGCGCGGCGCGAGCATTGAGGATGTCGCCAAGAACGCGATTTCCCGCTATCGCGCGCAAATGGAATCCTTCCGCCGCTCGCTCGATGAAGCGGAGGCGGAGGCGGACCGTGAGGGGGCGCTTGATGCCGAAGCCGTGTTCGCCGAGTTGAAGGCGCGCTACGCGGATCCCGTGTGAAGATCGAGATAACGCGGAGGGCGCGCGCCGATTTGATTGAGATCGGCGACTATTTGGAACGCGTCGCCGGCAAACGCACGGCCCTGCGCGCGCGACCTTCCGGCGCTGTTCGGCGCGGAGGATGATCTGACCTAAGCCCTCTCACCCCCCATCACCGCCCGCTCAATCCGCCGATCCGGCACGAGCCAGATCAACGCCACCACTACGAAACACGCTTGCGCCAGCCGCGGATCGACAAACGCCGCGGCGATGCCGGCGAGGTAGAGCAGGGGAGATATATTGCCTTTCCAGTCCCCACCGATGGCGCGCTTGAGCACGTGATCTGCGCCGTGGCTGGCGATAATCACGTTCTGCAGCACATAATAGGCGAGCGCCGGCGCCAGCAGCGAAACCCCGTACACGATCGTGGGCCATTTCGCGCCATGCGTCTCTCCCATCCACGCCGTGGTGAACGGCAGCAGCGAAAGGAAGAACAGCAACGCCATATTGGCCCACAGCACCGCGCCGTTCACGCGCTCGACCGTGTGCATCATGTGGTGGTGGTTGTTCCAGTAGATCGCGACATAGATGAAGCTCAGCACGTAGCTGAGGAACGTCGGCCAAACCGCCGCCAGCGCTGCGAGCGTGGCTTCTTCCGGCGCATGCAGCTCCAGCACCATGATGGTGATGATGATGGCGATGACGCCGTCGCTGAACGCCAGCAGCCGGTCTTTTTCCATTTTCTCGCTCGCGAATATTGCCTAGAGATACGAGCAGGTCGAATAGCACATTTCAGAATGCGGCCAAGTAAAGGGAGCCAAGCCATGATCGGGTACGTCACACTCGGAACCAGCGACCTCGCGCGCGCCGCGAAATTCTACGACGCCATCGCCGCCGAACTGGGCACCAAGCGCATGATGGAAAGCGACACCTTTATCGCCTGGGGCGAGCAGGGCGGCGGCGCGGGCATCGGCCTCACCAAGCCTTTTGACGGAAAAGCGGCGACCGTGGGCAACGGCGTCATGGTCGCGCTCGAATGCAAGAGCCGCGAGCAGGTCGACAAGGTCTACAATCTCGCGCGCTCCATGGGCGCAGCTGACGAAGGCCCCCCCGGCGAACGCTTCCCTGGCTTCTACGCCGGCTATTTCCGCGATCCCGACGGCAACAAGCTGAACGCTTTTATTATGGGATGATGCGGCTGCGCGAGGCGGGGCTACGCCAGCGTTTCGCTGGCAAAAATAGCCTCGACCTCGCTCGCGAACGCCGAATAATAATGCTCGCTGGGCGCAAGGAAGAGCAGCACGTGGAGCTTTTCGCTGGCGTGGGCGACTAGAGCTGTCCGATTTCGGAATCTAGAGCCAACCTTATCCTAGGGGAATGCGGTGTCCAGGCCCGCCTCTTGCTTTCGCGGGCGCCTGCGCTAGGACCCCAGCTTCCGCCACCTCTCGGGGCTAGCCTTTGTCCATTCTCGTTTCCGCTTCCACGCGCGTCATCTGCCAGGGCTTCACCGGCAAGAACGGCACGTTTCACTCCGAGCAGGCGATCGCTTACGGCACGAAGATGACGGGCGGCGTCAGCCCGGGGAAGGGCGGGCAGACGCATTTGGGTTTGCCGGTGTTCAACGGCGTTGCAGAAGCTAAGGAACAAGCCGGCGCAGACGCTACCGTGATCTACGTGCCGCCCCCAGGCGCGGCCGCCGCGATCGAGGAAGCCATCGACGCGGAAATACCCCTCATCATCTGCATCACCGAAGGCATACCGGTGCTCGACATGGTGCGGGTGAAGGCGAAGCTCGAAAAATCCAAGTCGCGGCTGATCGGCCCGAACTGCCCCGGCGTGCTGACGCCGAACGAGTGCAAGATCGGCATCATGCCGGGTCAGATTTTTCAGAAGGGCAGCGTGGGCGTGCTCTCACGCTCGGGCACATTGACGTACGAAGCGGTGTTCCAAACCACCAATGAAGGCCTCGGCCAAACCACGGCCGTTGGCATTGGCGGCGATCCGGTGAAGGGGACCGAGTTCATCGACATGTTGGAGATGTTCCTGGCCGACGACGAAACCAAAGCGATCATCATGATCGGCGAGATCGGCGGCGCCGCGGAGGAAGACGCCGCGCAATTCTTGGCCGACGAGAAGAAGAAGGGCCGCTGGAAGCCGACCGTCGGCTTCATCGCCGGCCGCACCGCCCCCCCAGGCCGGCGCATGGGCCACGCCGGCGCGATCATCTCCGGCGGCAAGGGCGACGCGGAAAGCAAGATCGCCGCGCTGGAAGCGGCGGGGATACGTGTCGCGCCGCACCCGGCGGCGCTGGGGCGGACGATGGCGGAGGTGCTGCGGGGGTAGGAGACTGAGGCATCCGCTCACGCACACTACTCTCCCCTCGCGAAGCACCTTAGAAGATCGCCAACTCGGCGCGGCGGCGGAATAATCCCTGCCGCGTCCAAGGTTTTCACGAAGGTCACTCCCCATGGCCGATACCGCCCGCTCCCGCGCCAACCAAGCGCTTGCCGAAACGAGTTTCCTCTCCGGCGCGAACGCGACGTTCGTGGAGGAGATGGCGGCGCGGTATTTGGCTGACCCGAGTTCCATCGATCCCTCCTGGCGCGCGTTCTTCGAGGCAGTGCGCGAGAACCCGCAAGCGGTGCGCGCGGCGGTTGAGGGACCGTCCTGGTATCGCGCCGAACTGGCGCAGCCGAAGACGACCGAGACCACGCGGCTGCTGGACGGCGATTGGGACGGTTTGCGCCAGAATCTGGAACGCAAAGTCGCCGCGAGACTGCCGGCGGCATCGGGGCAAGATGTACAACAAGCGGCGCGCGACTCTGTGCGCGCCCTGATGTTGATCCGCGCGTATCGCACGCGCGGGCATCTAGCGGCCACACTCGATCCGCTCGGCATGGAAGCGCGCCCCGCTGCGCCGGAGCTCGATCCCGTATCGCACGGCTTTGGCCCGAACGATCTCGACCGGCCAATCTTCATCGACGGCGTGCTGGGCCTCGAGACCGCGACCATCAACGAGATGTTGGCCATTCTGCGCCGCACTTATTGCGCCAATGTCGGCGTCGAGTTCATGCACATCACCGATCCGGCTGAGAAAAGCTGGATCCAGGAGCGCATCGAGGGGCCTGACAAGGGCGTGTCTTTCACGCCCGAGGGCAAGCGCTCGATCCTGAAGAAGCTGATCGAGGGCGAGAGCTTCGAGAAGTTCGTACACAAGCGGCACCCCGGCACAAAACGCTTCGGACTCGATGGTGGCGAAGCCATGATCCCGGCGCTCGAACAGATCATCAAGCGCGGCGGCGCGATGGGCGTTGAAGAAATCATCTTCGGCATGGCCCACCGCGGGCGCTTGAATGTGCTCGCGGCGGTGATGGGAAAACCATATCGCGCGATCTTCCATGAATTCCAGGGCGGCTCGGCGACGCCGGACGATGTGCTTGGCTCTGGCGATGTGAAGTATCACCTCGGCGCGTCCTCCGATCGCGCCTTCGACGGCAACAACGTGCACTTGTCGCTCACCGCTAATCCGAGCCACCTCGAAATCGTAAACCCGGTGGTGCTTGGCAAGGCGCGCGCGAAACAAGCGAAGAACGCAAATTGGACCGAGGACGGCCAAGCGCTGCACGATCTGCGCGCGCGCGTTATGCCGCTTCTGATCCATGGCGACGCGGCGTTCGCGGGGCAGGGTGTGGTGGCGGAGTGCTTCGCGCTCTCGGGGCTGCGCGGCTATCGCACCGGCGGGACCATGCATTTCATTATCAACAACCAGATCGGCTTTACCACCGCGCCGCACTTCTCGCGCTCTTCGCCGTATCCAAGCGATGTCGCCTTGATGGTGCAGGCGCCGATCTTCCATGTGAATGGCGACGATCCGGAATCGGTGGTCTATGCCGCGAAGGTCGCTACCGAGTATCGCCAGATTTTCGGCAAGGACGTGGTGATCGATATGTTCTGCTATCGCCGCTTCGGTCACAACGAGGGCGACGACCCGACCATGACGCAGCCGATCATGTATCGGCGCATCAAGGATCAACCCACGACGCTGTCTCTTTATTCCGATCGGCTGGCGCGCGACGGCGTGGCGAGCCAGGCGGAGATCGATTCCTGGCAAGACGAGTTCAACGCATTCCTGGATCGCGAGTTCGAGTCGGGCCGTGATTTTCGCGCGAACAAGGCCGACTGGCTCGACGGCGTGTGGTCGGGTTTCGCGTTGCCGGACGACGACGACCGTCGCGGGAAGACCGAAGCGCCGCTGGACAAATTGCGCGCGCTTGGCCGGCGCATCACCGAGCTGCCCCGTGATTTCGACATGCACAAGACCGTGCAGCGCGTCGTGGAAACGCGACGCAGGGCCGTTGACGAGGGCGCCGGCGTGGATTGGGCGTTGGCGGAGCATTTGGCGTTTGCCACGCTACTGGACGAAGGCTTCAACGTCCGCCTTTCAGGCCAGGATTCCTGCCGTGGCACCTTCAGCCAGCGCCACTCCCACTTCATCGATCAGACCACCGAGGCGCGTTACACGCCGCTCAACAATCTACGCAGCGGGCAGGCGCATTATGAAGTGATCGACTCGCTACTCAGCGAGGAAGCGGTGCTTGGCTTTGAGTACGGCTACACACTGGCCGAGCCGAAGACGCTGACGCTCTGGGAGGCGCAATTCGGCGACTTCGTGAACGGCGCGCAGGTGGTGATCGATCAATTCATCTCCTCGGGCGAGCGCAAATGGCTGCGCATGTCGGGCTTGGTGATGCTGCTGCCGCACGGCTACGAAGGGCAGGGGCCGGAACACTCCTCGGCGCGGGTGGAGCGCTTCCTGCAGCAATGCGCCGAAGACAACATGCAAGTGGTCAATTGCACCACGCCGGCCAATTATTTCCACGCGCTGCGCCGGCAGCTGCACCGCGATTTCAGGAAGCCGCTGGTGGTATTCACGCCGAAGTCGCTGTTGCGGCACAAGAAATGTGTCTCCACCTTCGCGGACATGGGCGAAGGCTCGTCCTTCCATCGCGTGCTCTGGGACGACGCACAGACGCAAAACGGCAAAACAACGATCAGGCTGAAACCCGACAGCGAAATTCGCCGAGTAGTACTCAGCGCCGGCAAGGTCTATTACGATTTGCTCGATGAACGTGAAAAGCGCGGTCGTGAGGATGTGTATTTGCTGCGGCTGGAGCAATTCTATCCTTGGCCGATGAAGTCGATAATTGCCGAGCTCGCGCGGTTTCCGAACGCGGAATTGGTTTGGTGCCAGGAAGAGCCGAAAAACATGGGCGGCTGGAGCTTCGCCGATCCCTGGTTGGAGCTGACGCTGGAAAAACTTAGCGTGAAATCCAAACGGGCGCGCTACGCGGGCCGGCCCGCGACGGCGTCCACCGCAGCGGGGCAGATGAGCAAGCATTTGAGAGAGCTTGAAGCGTTTCTGGAACAGGCGCTCGGATGAGTATTGTCAGCGCCTCCTGCCATTGCGGCGCCGTCCGTTTCGAAGCGGAGGAGCCTGAGTGGGTGCTCGACTGCAATTGCTCGCATTGCCGGCTCTATGGCGGGCTCTGGGCCTATTATCCGCAGCGCGAGGTTAGGTTCGCCAGCAAACCCGACACCCTCGTCTACATGTGGGGCGATCGGGAATTGGAGTTTCACCATTGCCGCACCTGTGGCTGTGCGACGCACTGGACAGAGCTTGGCAACGACGACGCGGAACGGATCGCCGTCAACGCACGCCTCATGCGCGGGCTCGACCCCAAGCGCGTGCGACTCGTACAGAAGAATAATGGCAATGACGGCGTGTTCTGGACCAAAACCGATTCACCTGTACTGCCCAGCCACGATGCACCCACCAACACGACTTGAGATGAGAAATCACCCCACCCATCCCGGATTGCGCGTAGCGCAAGTCCGGGGCCCAAGATCACGAGCGCTTGTGTTTATGGGCCCCGGGCTCGCCGCTGCGCGGCGCCCCGGGGATGGGTGTTTCACCGCTTCACCGGGAGTACCAGAGCGTGACAGACATTGTAGTACCAACGCTTGGCGAAAGCGTCAGCGAAGCCACCGTCGCCAAATGGCTGAAGAAGGCCGGCGATTCCGTGCGCAAGGACGAGACGCTGGTGGAGTTGGAAACGGATAAGGTCTCCGTCGAAGTGTCGGCGCCGGAAGCCGGCACGCTTACGGATGTGGTGGCCCAGGTGGGCGCGACGGTGGGCATTGGCGCGCTCCTCGGCCGCATGGGCGCCGCAGGCACGCAACCGAGCGCGCCGCCGCCAAGCACTCCGAGCGTCGAAGCGCCCAAGCCGGCCGCGCAGCCAGCGGTGAGCAATGGTGCGTCCAGGCAAGCGCCGCCATCGGTGCAGCGCATCGCCGCGGAAGGCGGCATCGACGTATCGGCGATGGCCGGCAGCGGCAAGGAAGGCCGGCTCACCAAGTCCGACGCGCTGGCCATCATCGAACAACGCGCAACCGCTCCAGTCGCTAAGCCGCCCGTGGCGCCGCCGCGCGTGCTCGGCCCCCGCGAGGAGCGGGTGAAGATGACGCGCTTGCGCACCACGATCGCGCGCCGCTTGAAGGAGGCGCAAAACACCGCCGCGATGCTCACCACCTTCAACGAAGCCGACATGTCGGCGGTGATGGCGGCGCGGCAGAAATACAAGGACGTGTTCGAGAAGAAGCACGGCGTGAAGCTTGGATTCATGAGCTTCTTCGTGAAGGCGTGCATCGCCGCGTTGAAGGAAATTCCCAACGTCAATGCCGAGATCGACGGCGAGGAGATCATCTACAAGAATTTCTACGATATCGGCATCGCCGTGGGCACCGATCGCGGGCTGGTGGTGCCGGTCGTGCGCGACGCCGATCACAAAAGCATGGCCGATATCGAGCGCGAAATTACCGAACTCGGGCTAAAGGCGCGCGATGGGCATCTGAAGCTCGAAGACCTGCAGGGCGCGACCTTCACCATCTCCAATGGCGGCATCTACGGCTCGCTAATGTCGACGCCGATCCTCAACGCCCCGCAATCGGGCATTCTCGGGATGCACAAAATCCAGGAGCGGCCGATCGTGGTCGACAAGCAGATCGTCATCCGCCCGATGATGTACCTCGCGCTCAGCTACGATCACCGCATCGTCGACGGCAAGGAAGCGGTGACGTTCCTGGTGCGGGTGAAGGAGGGGCTGGAGGATCCGGAGCGGATGCTGTTGGATTTGTGAGGGCAAGCCACCTCCAACCACCCATCCCCGGATGAATGCGCAGCATTCAGTCCGGGGCCTAGGATCACGAACTGATCGTGTTTATGGGTCCCGGACTTCGCTCCGCGAATCCGGGAGTGGGTGTTGACGTGATTCAATTAGGAAACACAGATTCTACCCCTTCTTCTCCCTATGCAGCACCGTCATCGCCAGGCCCAACAGCGAAACGCCAAGCAGCGCCCCGATCAGCGCGAGCAGCGCGGTCGGCGTCACCGTGTCGGTGAAGTCCGAGCCCGCGCCAGCCTGCTCCCAGGTCAGCGCGACCGCCATCCAGGCCATGCCGGCGGTGAAACCCCAGCCGCCGCAGAGCAGGCGCAGCCCGCCTGATTGCTGGCGCAGTGTGCGCAACCCGCCCAGCAGCAGCATCGCCGCCGCCAGATAGTCCACCACGAAGAATGGCCAGGGCTGCCAATCGCCCCAGTTGAGCCAAGTCTCGGCTACCGCCAGGATGGACCCTGTCGCCAATGCCAGCAGCGCACTCGTCCGCCCCATTGCACGCTCCTCCGATGGCTGGATTTCAGCCAAAGGGCTGACTCCCGCCCTTGTCCATGTTTAATCTGCCCCGCCTGCCCCGGGAAAGTGGGACTTCGGGACGCGGGAGAGGGGACGTTTCATGACTACCATTTTGCGCCTATTGGCGATCCTGGCGCTGCTTGCCTTGGCGTTTATCGTGTGGGCGGCGGCCCTGGCGGTGACCGCCAGCATCACGCCGCTACCGATCGATGTCGGCGCCATTGTCGGCGCGGACAATCTCGAAGTGCTGAAAAGCGTCACTTGGCCCGAAGCCGCGCTTTGGGGAGGAGCGGGGCTCTTCTTCCTTATTGCCTCGATCCGGCTGATGCGCCGCACCCAGGCCTGGTTCATGTGGCTTTTGGGCTTTGCCTGCCTGGTTGGGCGCTGGGTGCTTGGGCAGGGGGGGACCGAGCAAGCCCTCGCCGCGGTGAAGGCGCTCGATGCAAGCGCCTATCTGAAGCCCGCCGAATTGCTGGGCGATCTGACCGGACTTGAAGTGCAGGTCGGACGCTTTGGCGTGATCCTGGTGCTCGGCTTGATCGTGCTGATCGTCGATATCGCCGACCGCGCGCATTGGAAGCGCGAGGAGGGGTGACAAGGTTGCCCGCAAGGGCGGCGTCGGTCCATAAGCTCCGCACGATTCCAGCGGAGCATGCATGTACGATCTCGTCATTATCGGGGGCGGCCCTGGCGGCTATAATTGCGCCATTCGCGCCGGCCAGCTCGGGCTGAAAACCGCCATCATCGAGAAGCGTGGCAAGCTCGGCGGCACGTGCTTGAACGTGGGTTGCATACCCTCGAAGGCGCTCCTGCACGCCAGCGAATATTTCGAAGCGGCGAGCAAGACGTTCCCATCCATGGGCGTGCGCGTCACTGGGCTTTCGCTCGATCTACCGCAGATGCTGAAGCAAAAGGATGATTCCGTCGACGGCCTTACCAAGGGCGTCGAATTCCTGATGAAGAAGAACAAGGTGGACTACATCAAGGGCGCGGGCCGCATCGTGTCCGCGGGAAGCGTCGAGGTCACCGCCATCGACGGGGCCAAGCAAATGCTTGAGACCAAGAACATCGTCATCGCCACCGGCTCCGTGCCGACCGATCTGCCCGGCCTCGCCATCGACGAAGAGCAGATCGTCACCTCGACGGGCGCGCTTTCCTTGCCGCAGGTTCCCGGCCGCATGGTGGTGGTCGGCGCCGGCGTTATTGGGTTGGAACTCGGCTCGGTGTGGCGGAGGCTCGGCGCGGATGTGACCGTGGTCGAATTCCTCGACCGCATCACGCCCGGCATGGACAACGAAATCTCCACCACCTTCCAGCGCGTGCTGAAGAAGCAGGGCATGAAGTTCGAGCTCGGCCACAAGGTCGCTGGCGTGGAGAAGACCGGCGGCGGGCTGCTGGTGTCCATCGAGCCGGCGAAAGGCGGCGCTGCGCGCGTGCTGGAAGCGGACGTGGTGCTCGTCGCCATCGGGCGCAAGCCGTTCACCACCAATCTCGGACTCGAGAATGTAGGCGTGCGCTTCGATCAGCGCGGCTTCATCGAGACCAGTCATTTCAAGACCAATGTAGAAGGCATCTACGCCATCGGCGATTGCACCCACGGGCCGATGCTGGCGCACAAAGCCGAGGAGGAGGGGATCGCGGTGGCGCAAGCGCTCGCTGGCAAATGGAGCCACGTCAATTACGACGTGATCCCCAACGTGATCTACACCGATCCGGAAGTCGCCAGCGTTGGCAAAAGCGAGGAAGAGCTGAAGGCCGCGGGCGTTGAGTACAGAAGCGGCAAGTTCCCGTTCATGGCCAATTCGCGCGCGCGCACCAATCACGAGACCGAGGGCATGGTGAAGGTGCTGGAGGACGCTGCAACCAAGCGCGTCGTCGGCGTGCACATGGTCGGGTCTGGCGTCGGCGAAATGATCGGCGAGATTTGCGTGGCCATGGAATTCGGCGCCAGCGCCGAAGACATCGCCCGCACCTGCCACGCGCATCCGACGATGTCCGAGGCCATCCGCGAAGCCGCGAAGGGCGTGGATGGATGGACGATGCAGGCGTGAGATGGTCGTAATCGCGTCGGACGGACTGGGCTCTCAAGGTGTGCCAACAGAGTTGTTGGCCGCCTTCGTCGGAGCCGTGTTGGGTGGCCTCATCAGCCTTGGCACTACGTGGTATTTCAATCACGACGCTGAGCGGAAGAAGAATCTAGGCTTAGGTCTCAACGTCTTGCATAAGGTCCAACGAATAGCATCGACGGTGCAGCACGCACACGCCTACGTCTTGGAAGCGAAGGGAAATGCTATCGACGGCAGGCTATCGGGAGCTTTGTTGCCAATTGTTGGCTTTCGAACGGAGCCCATCGATTTCGAGGCTGAAGAGTTGGCGATCTTCACGCTAACGGGACGGGCTGATTTCACCCAGAAGTTACTGGACACAGCTTCGTTCCACAACTTGGTGGTAACGGCCATCAGCGAGTATTCCACTCGGCGGAACACCTATGATGAAGAAATGAGTCGCGTTGGACCGGTGGTTGATCGAGGCGATGGCACGCGTCAAATAACGGTTGACAAACAAACGATGGATCGTCTGGCTCCGTCGATTGCGAAACTAGAGGGCTTAGCGCAGCACCTGCTAAGGCTCACTACCGAGGGTCTGCCAATTGTCCTTGAGGTAGCCACCTCGGCACCAGGGAAACTTCGAGAGGCTCTGCGCGAACCAAAACTGGCCGTCGATCTCGTGTACGGGAAGCCTGGGGATGAGGGATAACATGACCCCCGCCCTCCACCTCCGCGCGCTCACCAAGCGTTTCGGCGAAAAGATCGCCGTCGAGGCGCTCGATCTCGATGTGCGCGCCGGCGAACTGTACGCGCTGCTCGGCCCGAATGGCGCGGGCAAGACCACGACTTTGCGTATGGTGGCGGGGCTCTTGAAGCCCGATTCCGGCGCGATTTCGGTGTTCGGCGTTGACGCGCTCGCCGATCCGATCGCGGCCAAGCGCATCATCGCCTGGCTGCCGGACGAGCCGATGCTGTACGACAAGCTTACGGCTTGGGAGTATCTCGAATTCATCGCTGGCCTCTGGGGCGTTGCCGCCAAAGAAGCGCACGCTCGCGCCGAGGAATTACTGAAGCTGCTCGATCTCTGGGACCATCGCAACGAACGTTGCGAGGGTTTCTCGCGCGGCATGAAGCAGAAAACCTCGCTGGCGGGCGCTTTGATCCACGACCCCAAATTGCTCATGCTCGACGAGCCGCTCACGGGGTTGGACGCCGCCATCGCCCGGCAGGTGAAGGATCTGCTCAGCGCCCGCGTGCGCGAAGGCGCAACGATCATCCTCACCACCCACATACTCGACGTCGCCGAGCGCATGGCCAAACGCATCGGCATCATCCAAAGCGGCAAGCTCTTGGCCGAGGGTACGCTGGCGGAATTGCGTGGGCGAGCAGGGGGCGGACAGGCGAGCCTCGAGGACGTGTATCTGCAATTGGTTGGGGCGGCGGCCTGATGTTCGCACCAGGCAGCGCGCTTTGGCTTTTGAGCCATGAGATGCGCCTCGGTTGGCGCGGCTGGCGCGCCGCCTCGAAGTCACGAGGGCCTGGCAGCATCGTGCTGTACCTGTTCCTGGGTGGGTTTCTTCTGTTCATCGGTTATTGGGCAGCTCGCGGATTGTCCTACATCGAACCGGAAGCTACCCCGCTCTCGATCGGCATGATCACGCTGGTGTTCCTGCTGCTCTCGACATTGATGCTGTCTTCGGCCTTGGTGCAGACGACGGACGCGCTCTATCAGCGCGGCGATATCGACCTGCTGCTGGCTTCGCCTCTGCCGCCCTGGCGCATCCTGATCGTGCGCATGGGCGCGATCGCGATCAATGTGGCGCTGTTCTACTTGCTGCTGCTGGGCGCGATCTGGGTGTGGCTGCCGTTCATGGGCGGGGGCGCGCGCTGGATGGGCTTGGCGCCCTCGGTGCTGGCGTTGTCGCTATTGGTCACCGGGATCGGCCTGTTCGTGGCGCGGGCGATGTTTGCGCTGATCGGACCGCGCAACACGCGCGTGGCTTCGCAGATTTTGGCGGGGGTGATCGGCGCCTCGATTTTCCTCGCGTTCCAATCGCAAAATCTGCTGCCCTACGAGGACCGCGGCCGCGTCATGGGCGAAGCCATGGCGGCGCTGACGCGCATCCTGGGTCAGCCGGAGGCGCTGTTTGCGTTTCCCGCGCGTGCAGCGTTGGGCGAGCCGTTCGAGCTCGTCGCCTGGATCGGCGGTGCAGCTCTCTTCTTTGCTCTTGCGGTGTGGTGGTTCGGGCGCGGCTTCGCCTCCAACGCCGCCGCCATCGCCTCGCTCGGCGGCGCCCGCAAGCGCGCCGACCCGCGGGTGCGTGCCTTTCGCCAGGGGCTTTCCCGTGCGCTGATCGTGAAGGAATGGCGCCTGCTGATCCGCGATCCACTGCTGCTTTCGCAAATCGCGCTGCAACTTATTTATCTGCTGCCGCTGTTTTTCGTGTTCGCGCGCGATCTCACCGAGGACGGATTCGGCCGCGCCCAGATCGGGATGTTCAGCGGCGCCTTCGTACTGCTGAGTTCGACGCTCGCGTCGAGCCTCGCTTGGCTCACGGTCTCGGCCGAAGACGCCCCCGACCTGATCGCCGCCGCGCCTCTGCCGCGCCAGCAGGTGGAGCGCGCCAAGGCGCTTGCGGCCGCGGCGCCGGTCGCGAGCTTGATGCTGCTTCCAATTGCCGGGGCGCTGTTCATCGACCCGATCGCCGCCTTGTGGTTGGCCGGCGGCGTCGGCGCGGCGATCGTTTCAGCTTGCCTGATCGCGATCTGGCACCAGGTCCCCGGCAGCCGGAAGGACTTCCGCCGCCGCCGCGGCCAGGGTTCGTTTGGCTCGGCCTTCGGGCAGGGGATCGTGATCCTGGGCTGGTCGGCGGCTACCGGCCTGGCGGTGGCAGGCCTGCCGCTGGCGGCGATCATTCCGGCGCTGATATCGCTGGGCCTGACGCTCGCGCTGAGTGAGAGCCGGCCCAAGGCGGCCGCATAGCCAGCTTGTGAGTATTGACGATTACTCACTTTCCAGCTCTCGCGGATTGGGTCTGTATGGGCGCCGAGCAGAGCGAGGGGAGATCGCATTTGTTGATTTTGACAGCGGAGCGCTTGGCGCTTCTGGCGTTGGACGCCGATCTGGCGGCGCTGCAAGCGGGAAGCCGGTCGGCTTTTTTCAACGCCATCGCGGTGATGCACGAGCCGCTTTGGCCCCCAGCGCCGTTTGAGGCCGCCGCGCTCGATTGGTCGCAAAGAGGGCTTGCGCGCGATCCTCAGGGCCAAGGCTGGTATGGCTGGGCGCTCTTGGCCAATGAGGGTGATGAGCGCATGCCGCCGCGTCTGGTCGGGATCGCCGCTCTGGTAGGGCGCCCGGATGACGATGGCGACGTTGAGCTGGCTTTCGGCCTGATGCCTGAATATCGCGGCCGCGGCTTTGGTGGCGAGACGGTGCGCGCACTATCGACGTGGGCGTTCGCGAACGGCGCGCGCCGGGTGGTTGTTCATCTCGACGCCGAAGACGTGCATGCGGCCCACACCCTGTCCAAGAACGGGTTCGCCGATACCGGCGAAGGCCCGTATCCTGGCGTCGCCTGCTGGGCGATGGCGGCAGGCGCTCACGCCAGCGCCTGACCCCAAAGCATACCGGCGCCGGCGACGAGCTTAAGAACGCCGTCGGAGAACCACAGCGCTGGCAGCGCGTAGCTTGGCGCGGCGGCGGCAAGGCCTGTGTTGCCGAGGCAGAGTATGCCCAGCGCCACGATGAGAGGGCCGAACGCCGGTGCCATGAGGAGCAAATGCGCGCCTACTATCGCAAGGATTGTGAGAGTTTGCTCGCGTTCGCTTCGCCTCGCCAGCATGCGACCCGCTACCGCGAACGCCGTTATCTCGAACGCGATTGCCGTGGCCAGGGCCAAGAGCTGCAGATTGGTGGGGCGCGCAATCGGGTGTGAGGTCACAAAATGCGATGGTGGCCGCGGTTGCAACCGCCGCGCCGATTCCGAGCAGGAGATAGCGCTGCCTCATGCGGCTCGCGCCCAGCGCCAATGCTGCACCGACGATGATCATGAACAGGCCGCCAGCGCGCGCTAGCGGATAGGCGTCCGCGAGTGCGGCCAGGTCAAATGTCTGCATGTGTTCACTCCGCGGCGTTGAGCAGACCTTGCAATTTGTCGAGATAGTCGATCCAGGCTTTGCGGCCCTTGGCGGTGAGATGCACATTGGTGCGCGGCTTCTTGTCCACAAAGGTCTTGTCGATGCGCACGTAGCCGGCTTCCTCCAGTTTCGAGAGATGTGCCGAGAGATTGCCGTCAGTGGCGTTGACCTTGGCTTTCAACTCAACGAACGGGGCAGGAGAGACCGTTGACAGGTACGCCATGATCCCCAGCCGCAGGCGGCCGTGGATCACGTCGTCGAGCGCGGTGTGATCGAAGCGGGACAAGCGCTCACACCAGCGTGGAGGGTTCGCGACGCAGCAGGATCGCACCAGGAAGCGCCAGCACCGCCGCGCTCGCCGCCGCCGCCAGTAGGTAGGCCCAAGGCTCGTTGGCGAACAGGCTGAGCGCGACGGAGGCGACAAACGACAGCGCCGCGAACCCCGTGAGCCATTTCTCATCGGCCATCAGCGCCACCGTAGTGAGCGCAACGCCGAACAGCGCGAAGGCAGGCCCCATGATAGCGTTTGCCGCCAGCACGTCGCTTTCCAGCGCCATGCGACCGAGGCAGCCGGCCACAATAACGAACATGGCGACGCCGACGCCGCTCCAGATTGCGCGCTCGGCGCGTGCGCCAATCGCGGATCTGCCAGGCATTTCGCGGATGCGGCGGATCAGGACAGCCATGCCCAAGCCGGCGACCACGCCATAAACAGCCCAGAGGATGGCGAAACTCTGGCCGCCGAGACGCGGGAGGCTCCCACTCAGGAGCCCCCAGTGCAGAAGGTAGGCGCCAAGATTGAGCGCGCCCCAGAACAGCAAGTAGGAGCCGCCCAAGAGCGGCGCGTGGCGGCCTTCCTCGGCAAGCGCGCGGGCGTAGGCGAGGTCGTCGAGCAATTGTTCGCGGGTCATGGGAGCCTCACTAGAGTACTTTAAAAAACAAAGTAACTGCGCGATCGGCCGGCGTCAAGGGGTGGCGTCATGTGGGGCGTTGGAAGAGGGGGGGCGCTTGCAGCGCCGGAATGGTCAGTGTTTGAGCTTGGAGGTCAGGCGGCGGCGTTCGATGCGGGAGCGTGGGCTTCTTATGACCGGAGAACGCATCTGACCTCGTGGACGGAACTTATGTACAAGTCCTGAAAGCGAAGAGGGGCGCTTTGGGCGCCCCTCTTACACTCGCGAATTACATCGCAGCGACGGGCTTCGCGGCGGCCTTGCGGGCGCGACGGACCGGCTTCTTCGCGGTCTTGCGCGCGACCTTGCGGACCGGCTTCTTGGCGGCCTTGCGGACCGTCTTGCGGGCCTTCTTCGCAGCCGGCTTACGAGCGACCTTGCGGACGGTCTTCTTCGCCTTGCGAGCCTTCGGAGCGGACTTCTTCGCCGCCTTCTTCACTTTACGAGCCATGTTAATTTCCTCACTTGCTTTGGGTTGGACGTTTGGATGGGAGTTGTTTGACTCTCCGAAGATGGTTTTTGACGCAATAAGGTTGTCGAAAAGTTGCTGTACAAACAAGCGCGTACAAAAAGGCGACTTTGTTTTTGTACGAGAAATTGCTTGTACAATTCCGCTGCAAGCCTTGAAAACAAAGGCGCACGGGCCGGTGCGCGCGCCGATTTTTCTCAAGCGCGCGGGTGCGCGGCGCGAAAAATCTGCAGAATTTTTTTTGTCTCGACGCCGGTGTAGCCCTGAGTCGTCGATAGCGATTCGTGCCCGAGCAGCTCCTGGATCGCGCGCAGATCGCCGCCGTTCGTTAGCAAATGCGTGGCGAAGGCATGTCGCAAAGCGTGCGGCGTGGCGCTCGAAGGCAGCCCCAAGTGTCCGCGCAGACGTTCCATCAGCGCCTGCGCCATGCGCGGGCTCATCGCCCCGCCGCGCACTGCGCGGAACAAGGGCGCGTCTGGCGTCAGCGCAAATGGGCAGAGCTCGACATAGGCAGCGACCGCTTCGCGCGCGGCTTCGAGCATCGGCACGATACGTTGTTTGCCGCCTTTGCCGTGCACGCGAAGCGCGCTCGGCAAGCGAGCGTCCGCGCCGGTGAGCGCAAGCGCTTCCGAGATGCGCAAGCCCGAAGCGTAAATAAGCGTTATTAAGGCGGCGTCGCGCGCGCCGATCCAAGGCTCTTTGTTGTCCTCACGCGCATCGTCAATGAGCGCCAGCGCCGCTGTTTCCGAAACGGGACGCGGCAATGTGCGCCTCAAACGCGGGCCGCGCACTAGCGCCAGGCGCGGATTGGCGAGCCCGTGGCGGCGCTCAAGGTAGCGCATGAAGCTGCGGATCGCCGCCAGCGCGCGCGAGATCGAGCGGTCGGCGAGCGCATCCTCGCCCTGGCGGCGGAACGCCAGATAGGCGCGTAGGTCGCGTGGTTCGAGTTGGACAAGATCGCCGGCGCTAGCCTCGTGGCCGAGGTGGCTGGTCAGGAAACCCAGGAATGCCGCGACATCGCGCTGGTAGGCTTCGAGTGAATTTTCCGCGAAACGCCGCTCCTCGCGGAGATACGCGATCCATTGGGCGAACAGGGCGGCGGCAGACATGGGGGGAGTGTAGTAACCTTGTGTCAAGGAGCGGTGAAAGTGCCCGAATTTGGCGCGCCCGTTTCCAGGGTTGGAGCGCGTCGCCTCCGGCGGCGCAACCATCGCGATTTCGGGCAATGTGCGCGGCCGGAGGCCGCGCTCCAACCTCAAACGCCCGCGCGATGCTTTGCATCCGCGGCCTTGCATCATTCCATCGGCTCCAACTTTGAAGTTGGGAGAGCGGGGCGCGCGTGGGCGCTGAGCTCAAATGGGTAGTGGGGGTGGTGCGCTCGCGCGCGCCCCGCGTGGTCTGTCTTGTACGACCGGCTAAAGCCAGAGGCGTTGAACAGAACCCGGAGGGCCATACGCTACAGAGGCGGGAGTTCGATGATCGGGGTCTCCTCCCCCTTGATCATCCCCGCGACGCTGGGGGTCCGGCGATCCTCTTGGCGCCGTGCTTTCGTTCCCGGTCGACGCGCGGATGGTCCAAGTTGGGGATAGGGATTGGGGGTTGGGGTAAGGGGCAGCTTGCGCATTCCCGTTCCCGCGTCGCCAATCTTTCGTCCCGCTGGGATTGATTTTTCGGTTTCGACGCCGGGCATCACTGCCTAGCCCCTAAATCCCAAAACCTAATCCCTCCATCCGGGTCTTTGAGTTTCTCGTTTCCTCTCCTCAAAGCAATCGCGCTCAAACCACAATTCCTGAACTTGATCGGCTCTTGGATCCGGAAGCCTCCCGACAGGAATTGCACGCAGTATCGCATGGCGTGAATTCGGTCGGATAGTTTTTGTACCAAGCCTTGCGTTTCAAGGTCGGGAGCGGGTTTTGCGGGGGGATAAGGTCGCCGAAGTCCGCAATTTTTTGGAAACGTTCTTGATTTGCAGCGCGAGCCCTCAGTCTCGCTTGCGAGCCCTTCCCTCGAATCTCCCCGCACCCTAGATTCGCACGAATGCCCCCCTATGCCCGCCGCCGCGCCCTGGATGCGCTGAAGGGAAAGCGCGCGCCTGCGCCTGCTGGGCCGTTGTTTGCGGTGGCGGAGGAGGGGGCGGCGTTTGAGCACGATACGTTAGACAAGGTGGCGGTGCTGTTTCCGCTGCCGCTGCCCGAGCCGTTCGATTATCAGGCGCAAAACTCGCGCGGGATTGAGCCCGGCATGCATGTGATCGCGCCGATCGGCTCGCGCTTCGTGCGCGGCGTGGTGTGGGCGGTGGAGAAGAATAATCCGGGCGCGGCGAATCTCAAAGCGATCGAGGAGGTGTTGCCGGGCACGCCGCTGCCGGATATCTCGCGCCGCTTCGTCGACTGGGCGGCGAAATATCTGGTGCGTCCACCCGGAGATATTCTGCGCATGGTGGCGAGATCGCCGGAGGCTTTGCTGCCGCCGCCCACGTATTCCGTGCTCGCGCCAACCGGCGCTGCTCCGCCAAAGCTCACCGAAGCGCGCGCGCGGGTGATGGCGGAGGCGGCCAAGGAACAAGTCAGCGCGGCGGAATTAGCGAGGCGGGCGGAGACGTCCTCGGCGGTGGTGAAGGGGCTGGTCGATTGCGGCGCCTTGGCGCGGATGGAGATCAGCGAAGACCCGCCGTTTGAGGCGCCGGTGCTGGATGAACCCTCCCCCCAACGGGGGGAGGGCAGGGAGGGGGGGCGTGCAGAAGGAACAGCGGATGGCGCCGCCAGCGGTTCCTCCTGCACGCCCCCTCCCCCCCGCCCCCCGCCCCCAGGGGCGGGGGGGAAAGAACTCTCCCCCATCCAAACCGCCGCCGCGGCCGAACTCTGCGCCTCCGTGCGCGCGGGCGGGTTTCATGTCGCGCTGCTGGACGGCGTCACCGGCTCCGGAAAAACGGAAGTGTATCTCGAAGCCGCCGCCGAAGCGTTGCGCGGCGATGCCAGCGCGCAAGTGCTGGTGCTGCTGCCGGAAATCGCGCTGACGCATGCCGCGCTCGCGCGGTTCGAGGCGCGCTTTGGCGTCACGCCCGTGGAATGGCACTCGGCGATCCCGCACAAAGCGCGCCGCCGCGCCTGGCGCGAAGTGGCGGCTGGCCGCGCGCGGCTGGTGGTGGGCGCGCGCTCGGCTTTGTTTCTGCCGTATCCAAATCTGCGCTTGATCGTCATCGATGAAGAGCACGACCCTTCCTACAAGCAGGAGGAGGGCGTCATTTATCAGGCGCGCGACCTGGCGATCGTGCGCGCTAAGCTTGGCGAATGCGCGGTGATCCTCGCCAGCGCCACGCCGTCGCTGGAGACTTTGGTGAATGCGCAGAGCGGACGTTACGCGCACGTGAAATTGCCGTCGCGCCACGGGGTCGCGGAATTGCCCGACGTGTCGCTGATCGACATGAAGCTCGACCCGCCCGAGAAGGGCCGCTGGATTTCGCCGAAGCTCATCCGCGCCGCCGGCGAAGCTTTGCTGCGCGGCGAGCAGGCTTTGTTCTACATGAACCGGCGCGGCTACGCGCCGCTGACGCTGTGCCGCGCCTGCGGCCACCGCATGAAATCACCCGACAGCGATTCCTGGTTGGTCGAGCATCGTTATTCCGGCCGGCTTGTCTGTCACCTCACAGGCTTTTCCATGCCGAAGCCGAAGGCGTGCCCGGAATGTCTTGTACCGGACGCCTTCACCTCAATCGGTCCCGGCGTCGAGCGCATCGAGGAAGAGGTGCGCAGTTTTTTTCCGCAGGCGCGCATTGAGATATTCTCCTCCGACACGACGCCCAATGGCGAAGCCGTGCGCTCGCTGGTGGCGCGCATGGAGGCAAGCGAGATCGACATTCTGATTGGCACGCAGATCGTGGCCAAGGGCCACAATTTCCCGAATTTGACATTCGTCGGTGTGGTCGATGCCGACCTCGGTTTGAAAGGCGGCGATCTGCGCGCAGGAGAGCGCACGTTTCAGCTGGTGAGCCAGGTCGCCGGCCGCGCCGGCCGCCACGAAAAGAAGGGCAGGGCGCTCATCCAAACTTATGCGCCGCACGAGCCGGTGATGGTCGCACTCGCGGCGCAGGATCGCGACGCTTTCTTCGCCGCCGAAATCGCCGAACGTGAAGCCGCTGGCATGCCGCCATACGGGCGCCTGGCGGCGATCATCGTCTCCGCGCCGAACGAGCAGCTGGCGGATGAGGCCGCGCGCATTATGGGCGAGAAGGCGCCCGTCGTGGAAGGTCTTGATCTCTGGGGGCCAGCGCCGGCGCCGCTCTCCGTGATCCGCGGCATGCATCGGCGCCGCTTCCTGATCCGCGCCAATCGCGGCGTTGACGTGAGTGCGTTTCTCGCGGCGTGGGCGGGGCGTGCGAAGCTGCACAGCGCGGTTCGCGTGCAGATCGACGTGGATCCGTATAGCTTTTTGTGAGGGGGAGTATGGCGATGCGTTCATCAAGCAAACGCGGCCCGCCCCAGCTGGCGTCATCGTACGATAGCAGCATGTGACGCCCCCCTCGATCACGGTGCTGTGTCCCAAGCCCGGAAACCGGACGCGTCGATGCTAACGCCGTGTGAACCGCAGCCGCGCGCAGACGTGGTCGGGAGAGTAGGGGAGCGCTTCGGCGGCGCCGTCGTCGCGCTCCTCGAATTGGAAGCTCTCTTTGAGGCCGACAATCTGCACGCCGCCATCGGGCGCGGTGTAAACGCCGATATTCGCCGGCCCTCCGGGCGCGCACACAAACGCTGCTCCGGCGTTCTCGGCTGCGCGAGCGGAATAGAGCGTAGGCGTTTCATCGCCGAAGAAGCCCATGATCTGCGACAATGGCCCCCCTGCCGCCTGCGCCATCACATCGTGGGGTGTGTGGTTGGCTTCTTCGAAACGCATGACTCGGCCGTCGGCGTGGGTCAGCGTCAGAGTTACCAGCGGATCCTGGTCCGTCCTTGTGGCGGCGCGCGCCATTGTTATGCGCTCGCCAGCGATGAGCGCGGTGGCCGCATCAGCCGGGACGAGCGTGGCGGTCGTGCCGGCGGCGCAGGCTGAAAGCGCCAGCGCCGAGAACAAAGCAAGGATGCGCATGGGTCCCTCAGGTTTTTCGGCCCACACTAAAGCATGGGACCGCAACGATTTCACCCGACTTGACGCGAGGCGCGGCTTCATGCGTTTGAGCGCGCGAAGTTCGTTTATTGGGTTTGTTTCATGGAATTGCTCGCCACCCCCGCCTTTTGGGTCAGCCTTTCGGCGCTCACATTTCTCGAAATCGTGCTGGGGATCGACAATCTCCTGTTTGTCTCAATAGCGATTGGCAAGCTGAAGGGGCGCGAACAGGCCGAAGCGCGGCGCTTCGGCGTCTGGGGCGCAATGCTGCTGCGCATCGTTATGCTCTCGGGGATTTTCTGGATCATCCAGCTCGACGAGAACCCGCTGTTTGCGTTGCCGGAGGGGTGGGCGGCGATGATCCTGGGAACGCAGGACGAGCACGCCATCCATGCCTTTACCTACTTCACCATCAAGGATCTGATCCTGCTCGGCGGCGGACTGTTTTTGTTGGTGAAGGGCACGCAGGAGATTCACGCGTCCGTCGAGGGTGCGGCCCACGAAGAGGCGGAAGCCAAGAGTAATTTCCGCGATGTTCTGGTCCAGCTGGCAGTGATCAATATTGTGTTTTCGCTCGACAGCGTGATCACGGCGGTTGGCATGACAGACATTCTTGCCGTCATGATTCTGGCGGTGGTGTTATCGACGCTGGTGATGGCCGTGGCGGCCAAGCCTCTGGCCGCTTTCATCGAAGAACAACCGACCATGAAAATGCTGGCGCTAGCGTTCATTCTGCTGGTCGGCGTGGCGCTGATGGCTGACGGCTTGGGCTTCCATATCCCGCGCGGCTACCTCTATTTCGCCATCGCGTTCTCAGTAGGGGTGGAATTGCTCAACATCCGCGCCCGCGCCAAACACGAGGCGTCGGTCAATCACTAGGTAGAGGCTGGGGGCAGTGTGCGGCCTTCGACTGGCTCATGCTGACGCTGATCTGGGCTCAATACGGCGCCACGCTGAGCCCGTCGAAGCGCGCGGCCGCAACTTAAACCGAAGCGCCGCCGCCGCTCTGCAACTCCAGTACGGCGTCCCACATATCGTCGGCGAAACGCTGCACTGCGACGGCCGCCTTCACCTGCGCCCGGGTTTGTACGATCCCCGCCAATGCTGACATCTGCATCGAAGCGCCGCCAGCGCCAGTGGCCGCTTCGATCCAACGCCCGGATGCGTTCTCGAAGCGGCCAAGGGCGCTGGTGAGGGCCTTGGCGGCGTGGGGGGTCGCCGTCATGGAGAGAAACTAGCAGAGCGCGCTTAAGCTCTCGTTCATGAAGGTGGTGAATGCGTGAATAACTAGGTTTCGGTGATCGGTGGTCGGTGGTCGGGTTTCGAAAGGGGCGATCCCCCGAACCCCGAACCCCGAACTAAGCGTGAATGTCGCGGTCCTTCGTCTCAGGCAGAAACAGCAAGCACGTCGTCGCCGCGATTGCCGTCACGATAAACGGAAACCACAGTCCAGCATTCACCTGGCCGGTGGCGGTATTGATCGCGAACACGATCGCTGGCAACAGTCCGCCGAACCAGCCGGTGCCGATATGATAAGGCAGGGACAACGCGGTGTAGCGGATGCGGGTGGGGAAGAGTTCGACCAAAGCCGCCGCTTGCGGTCCATAGAGCGCCGTACCTGCAATTGCGAACAGCAGCATGAACGCGAACGCGCCGAATTTCTCTCCAAACACGCGCGTAACCTCAGAAACGCTCCAGCCCTTCATGGCGCCGGGCGCGACCATGACACTTTGTTTGCAATCGTCGGCCGGGGATGGCTTGCAATTGGGGCGGTTGACGATCGCAGTCGGGTAGCCGACCTGCCCAAGGACGGCGTGCAGACGGCTGGAGAATGCCGTGCGGGTGTCGCGAATCTGTTTGAGCGATTGCCCCGCTGCGCTGACGCTCTCGACCTCGCGTCCGCCGACCTGAATGCGCGCCAGGGCCCCGGCGGGTCCCACCTGCGTGGTATAGCTTATGCCCGCGCTGGCGAGCGCGCTCTTGGCGATGTCGCAGGAGGAGGAGAATTCGTGCGCCCCGCCCGTGAGGTCGAGCTGGAATGAGCAATCGGCGGGGTCGGCGATCACTACTGCCGGTGTGGTGCGCGAAGCTGCCGCGAGCGGAGGATTGCCGAACAGGGTGATGTACTGAAAGCCCGGGAAATAAAGCGCCAGCATCAGCAGCATGCCGAACAACAGCACCGGTTTGCGCCCGATTGAATCGGAGAGCCGCGCGAACACGACGTATAGCGGCGCCGAAATCAGCACGACCGCGATCAGCAGAACGTTCACGGTCTGGGAATCGATCTTGAGAATGCGGTCAAGATAGAATTGGGTGTAGAAGAAGCCTGTGTACCAGACCACACCCTGCGCCATCATGATGCCGAACAGCGCCAGCAATACGATCTTGAGATTGCGCCACTCGAAAAAGCTCTCGTGATAGGCGCGCTTGGAAAGCTGGCCTTCGGCTTTCAGCTTCTGGAACGCCGGGCTCTCCTCCAACTGCAATCGGATCCAGACCGAGACCGCCAGGAGGCCAATGGAAACGAGAAACGGCACGCGCCAGCCCCAGGCTTTGAACGCGTCCTCGCCGATGCTCGCCCGCACCGCCAGCACGACCGCTAGCGCCCCGAGTAGGCCGAACGCCGCGGAGACCTGGATCCAGCCCGTGGCCGCGCCGCGGCGATTGTGCGCGGCGTGCTCTGCGACATAGATAGCGGCCCCGCCATATTCTCCGCCTAGCGCAAACCCTTGCAGCACACGGCAGGTGACCAGCAGGATAGGCGCCCAGATGCCGGCCTGTTCGGCGGTAGGCAGCAGGCCGATGGCGAACGTGGCTAGCCCCATCAATGTGATGGTGATCAGGAACGCGCCCTTGCGCCCGCTAGAATCCCCAATCTTGCCGAACACCAGCGCGCCGATCGGCCTGACGATGAAGCCCACTGCGAAGGTCAGCAGCGTGAACACGAAGGCTTGGGCATCCGGCAGGCCGGCGAAAAAGATCGGCGACAGCACCGAAGCCACTGCTCCGTAGACGAAGAAATCGTACCATTCGAAAATGGTCCCAGCGGAAGAGGCGATGACCACCTGGCGCAGTTTTGCCGGCGAGATTTCTGGACCTATTTGCGCGGACGCTGCGGCGTCAGACATGCTCTCTCCCCCAGCGCACGTTTGGGCGGCGCTTTTGTCGCTGATCGGCCGGGGCGGGGCCCGGTTGTCAAGTCCGAACGCGCCATGGTAAGCGGCGCACGCGTCGGGGGCCCGCGCGTTGCGTGCGGCGGCCCCTTGGCGTTTGGGTTTCCCCCAACGGATCATCTTGCCAGCAGGCGGACCGAGTTTTGGGCCGCCGCCGGCGCAATGAGCGAGCGTGACGTGTCCCAAACCTTCGATGGCGAGGCTTCCGAAGCGGCAGGGCGTTATGCCCAGGCTGTTTTCGAATTAGCCAAGGAAGCCAAGGCGTTAGACGCCGTCGAGCAGGACTTCGCCAAGTTCGCGGCCGCCTGGAAGGAGAGCGCTGACCTGCGCGCCGCCGCGCGCTCGCCGCTGATCGATCCGCAGGAGAAAGCGCGCGCGCTGACGGCGGTGGCGCAAAAACTGGGCCTGAGCGATTTGGGTCGCAAAGCCATTGGCCTAGCCGCCCAGAATCGCCGCGCCGCGGAACTGCCTGGCATCATGTCGGCGTTTCGCGCCTTGGTGGCGCGCGAGCGGGGCGCCCGCCAAGTCGAAATCGTGTCAGCCCGGCCGCTGGGGCAGGGCGAGAAGTCTGCCATTGTCGAGGCCCTGGGCAAACAGCTGGGCGCCAAGGTCGAAGCTGAGACCAGCATCGACGAAAACCTGATCGGGGGCTTCGTCGTGCGCGTGGGTTCGCGCCAGTTCGACGCTTCGATCAAAGCAAAATTGGACGCGCTGCGTCTGCAACTGAAATCCGCCTGAGCATAGGAAAACTTGAACATGGACGTTCGCGCCGCGGAAATTTCCGCAATCCTGAAAGAGCAGATCAAAGGCTTCGGCACGGAAGCCAAGGTGTCGGAGATCGGCCGTATCCTGTCGGTCGGCGACGGCATCGCCCGCGTCTACGGGCTTGAGAATGTCCAGGCCGGCGAGATGGTCGAGTTTCCTGGTGGCGTAAAAGGCATGGCGCTCAACCTCGAGCGCGACAATGTCGGTGTCGTTATCTTCGGCGAAGACCGCGGCTTGAAGGAAGGCGACACGGTCAAAAGGCTTGGCGAAATCGTCGACGTGCCCGTAGGCAAGGGGCTGCTCGGCCGCGTGGTCAATCCGCTCGGCGAACCGATCGACGGCAAAGGCCCGATCAAGGCCGCCGAGCGGCGCACGGTGGACGTGAAGGCGCCCGGCATCATTCCCCGCAAATCCGTGCATGAGCCGATGCAGACCGGCATCAAGGCCATCGACGCGCTGATCCCGATCGGGCGCGGCCAGCGCGAATTGATCATCGGCGACCGCCAGACGGGAAAAACCGCCGTGGCGATCGACGCGATCCTCTATCAACGCGAAGCGCACGATCGTAACGCGCCGGAGAGCGAGAAGCTCTATTGTATCTACGTTGTCATCGGCCAGAAGCGTTCCACCGTGGCGCAATTGGTGAAAACGCTCGAGGACAAAGGCGCGCTCGGCTACTCGATCATTGTCGCCGCCACCGCATCGGAGCCCGCGCCGCTGCAATTCCTGGCGCCGTTCGCTGGCTGCGCCATGGGCGAATATTTTCGCGACAACGGCATGCATGCGCTGATCATCTATGACGATTTGTCCAAGCAGGCCGTTGCCTATCGCCAGATGTCGCTGCTGCTGCGCCGCCCGCCGGGCCGCGAAGCCTATCCGGGCGACGTGTTCTACCTGCACTCGCGCCTGCTTGAGCGCGCCGCGAAGCTGAACGAGGACAAGGGAAGCGGTTCGCTGACGGCGCTGCCGATCATCGAAACGCAGGCCAATGACGTCTCGGCCTACATCCCCACCAACGTGATCTCGATCACGGACGGGCAGATATTCCTGGAAACGGACCTGTTCTATCAAGGCATCCGCCCGGCGCTGAACGTCGGTATCTCGGTGTCGCGCGTCGGCGGCAATGCGCAGATCAAGGCGATGAAGCAGGTGGCGGGTCCGCTAAAGGGCGAGCTGGCGCAATACCGCGAAATGGCGGCATTCGCGAAATTCGGTTCCGACCTCGACGCCGCGACGCAGCGGCTTTTGAACCGCGGCGCGCGCCTCACCGAACTTCTGAAGCAGCCGCAATTTTCGCCCTCGCCGGTCGAAGAGCAGGTGGTGCTGATCTATGCCGGCACGCGCGGTTATCTCGACAAGATCGACGTCAGCGCCGTCGGGCGCTACGAAAAGGAATTGGTCGCCTTCATGCGCACGAAAAAAGCCGACGTCCTCGCCGACATCCGCAGCAAGCAGGAACTCGACAAAGCGGGCGTGATCGAAGGCAAGATCAAGGCGGCGTTGGAAGAGTTCGCGAAGAGCTTCGCGTGATCGAGCCGGCCGCGCTCCTGGCCTGGTCGGCGCTCGCGCTGGCCGTGACGCTATCGCCCGGCGCTGACACGCTGCTTGTCGCAAGCCATGCGGCGCGCGGTGGCGTGCGTTCGGGCTTGACGGCGGTGGCCGGTATTCAGTGTGGCGCGGCGAGCTATGCAGTGCTGTTCGGGTTTGGCGCGCTCTCTGTGCTGGCGGCGACGCCGGTTATGTTTGCGGTAGTTAAGATCGCCGGCGCGATTTACCTGGCGTTCCTCGGCATGCAATTCCTCTGGGGCGCGTTCACGCGAAAGGAAGTCGCGCAAGCCGAGGCGCCGAAATTGACCGTCAACGGATCGCTGTTGCAGCCGTTGCTCCAGGGATTTCTGAGCAACATTCTCAATCCGAAGGTGGCGTTGTTCTACCTGGCGGCCCTGCCGCAATTCGCGAGCGGGCCACAAGCGCCGCTGATTGGCGCCATGCTGATTGCAATTCACGCGCTGTTCGGCGCAGTTTGGCTTTCGATTGTGGCATCCGCGGCGAGCCAAGCGCGCGCGATCACCTGGAACATAACTCTTGTGCGTTGGCTGGAAGGCGCGATCGGGGCCTTCTTCTTGGGCGTGGCCGGCAGGCTTGCGCTCACGCAGCGTTAGGAAAACCGGATGCCCAGCTTAAAAGAATTCCGCAACCGCATCGCCAGCGTGAAGTCCACGCAGAAGATCACCAAGGCGATGCAGATGGTGGCTGCGGCAAAGCTGAAGCGCGCGCAAGCGTCAGCGGAAGCCGCGCGGCCGTATGCCGAGCGTATGTCGCGGGTGATCGCGAACTTGGCCTCGGCAGTGTCGGGCGAAGGTGCGCCGCCTTTGTTGCGGGGCACGGGGCGTGACCAAGTGCATTTGTTGGTGGTGATGACCAGCGAGCGCGGGCTTTGCGGCGGCTTCAACACTCAGATCGTGCGCGCCGCGCGTGAGCGCATCGGCGAACTGGAGCGTGCCGGGAAAACCGTGAAAATTCTTGTCGTCGGCAAGAAGGGGCGCGACCAATTGCGCCGCCTGTACGGTTCGAAGATCGTCAAATATGTCGATCTCTCCGGCTACAGAAATATCGGTTCGGACGCAGCACTTCAGGTCGGCGACGAAGTGCGCGCGCTCTATGAAGCGGGCGAGTTCGATGTCGCCAACTTGTTCTTTTCGCGCTTCAAATCGGTAATCAGCCAGATCCCGACCGCGCTGCAGCTTATCCCCGCGCGTGCGCCGGAAGGCGTGAGCCCGCCCGACCTCAAAGGTGCGGTCTACGAATATGAGCCCAACGAGGAGGAGATTCTCGAGGCGTTGTTGCCGCGCTATCTCAACGGTCAGCTCTTGCAGGCATTGCTCGAAAACCAGGCCGGTTTCTACGGCGCACAGATGAGCGCCATGGATAGCGCCACGCGGAACGCAGGAGACATGATCCGCAAGTTGTCACTGCGCTACAACCGCCAGCGCCAGGCCAACATCACCAAAGAGCTGATCGAGATCATCTCCGGTGCGGAGGCATTGTGACATCAATGCTAGCAGTAGTTGACAGCAATGCTGTCATAGACTAGAAAAACCCATGGCAACCCTCACTGTGCGCAACATCCCCGATGATCAGCACGCCGCCCTGCGCGTGCGAGCGGCCCAGGCAGGCCGCTCTATGGAGGAGGAGGTGCGCGTGATGATCGCTGAGGCGGTGGCGAACGAAAACCTCTCGGACGAAGCCATTCGGGCGGACGTCGAGGCGCGCGTGGCCAAAGCGCAGGCAATGGTGCGCGAGATGTTTGGCGGCGAGTTGCCGAAGAATGCGGTCGATGAGTTTCTCGCCGAGCGCCGGGAAGCCGCGGAGCGCGGCGAGTGAGAGTGTTTGACACTTCGGCGGTGATCGCGATCCTGTTCAGCGAGCCTGGCGCCGCCAAGGCTGCGAGCCTGTTGCCGTCGTCGACGATCTCCCTGGTCAATGTGACCGAGACGGTTGATGATTTCATCCGCCGCGGCCGAATCCAAGCCGACGCTGTGCGGGCGCTTTCAACCTTGGGCCTCGACTTCAAGCAGCCGGATGAAGAGCAAGCCCTACGTGCCGCGTCGCTGAAGCCGATGAAGGGACTGTCGCTGGGCGATCGGTTCTGCATCGCCTTGGCGCAGGCGCTTGGCGCGCCAATCGTGACGGCTGACCAGGCGTGGGCGCAGCACGCGTTGGGAGTGCGGCTGGAGTACATCCGATGACAGGTTCGGAGGCTGCGTTGAAGGAAGAGCGTCGTCAGCGCGCTCTTGAGGCAGCCGAAAATCTCCGCACCATGATCCGCGCTGCGAATGGCGGCATGCTGCCAACGGGCGTGGTCGATGCGCTTATCGCCGAGCGGCGCGCTGAGGCCGCGCGCGAAGCGGCAGAATTTGCAGCATCCCAAACGAACAAAAACAACGAATAATCCCAAAGGACAATCGCTCATGACCAAAACCAACAAAGGCCGGGTGGCGCAAGTGATCGGCGCCGTTGTCGACGTCGAGTTCGACGGGCCGCTGCCGGATATTTACAACGCGCTGGAAACCACCAATCGCGGCAACCGGCTGGTGCTGGAAGTCGCCACTCATCTGGGCGAAAGCACCGTGCGCACCATCGCAATGGACGCCACCGATGGCTTGGTGCGCGGCCAGGAAGTGAAGGATACTGGCGCTCCGATCTCAATGCCGGTGGGCGAAGAGACCCTCGGGCGCATTCTCAACGTGATCGGTGAGCCGGTCGACGACGGCCCGCCGGTCAAAACCTCGACACGTCGCGCAATCCACCAATTGGCGCCGGCGTTTGTAGATCAGAAACCAGTGCCGGAAATCCTGGTTACCGGGATCAAGGTGGTCGATCTGCTCTGCCCCTATTCGAAGGGCGGCAAGATCGGGCTGTTCGGCGGCGCCGGCGTCGGCAAGACCGTGCTGATCCAAGAGCTCATCAACAACATCGCTAAGGCCTACGGCGGATATTCTGTGTTCGCGGGCGTCGGCGAGCGCACCCGCGAAGGCAACGACCTTTATCACGAGATGATCGAGTCCGGCGTGAACAAGCACGGCGGCGGGCAGGGCTCGCGCTGCGCCTTGGTGTTTGGGCAGATGAACGAACCACCCGGTGCGCGCGCCCGCGTCGCTTTGTCGGGCCTCACCATCGCCGAGCATTTCCGCGATCAGGGCAAGGACATCTTGTTCTTCGTCGATAACGTGTTCCGCTTCACCCAAGCTGGTTCGGAAGTGTCGGCGCTTCTGGGCCGGATTCCTTCGGCGGTCGGTTACCAACCGACGCTCGCGACGGAAATGGGCCAGATGCAGGAGCGAATCACCTCAACCACCAAGGGCTCGATCACTTCGGTGCAGGCCATCTACGTTCCCGCCGACGATTTGACCGACCCCGCGCCGGCCACCTCGTTCGCGCACTTGGACGCCACCACCGTGCTGTCGCGCGATATCGCCGCGAAGGGGATCTATCCCGCGGTCGATCCGCTCGACTCCACCTCGCGGATCCTCGATCCCAATGTCGTCGGCCTGGAACACTACGAAACCGCGCGGAAGGTCCAAGAGACGCTGCAACGCTACAAAGCGCTGCAGGACATCATCGCCATTCTGGGCATGGATGAACTTTCCGAAGACGACAAACTCGTCGTTGCCCGCGCCCGCAAGATCGAGCGCTTCCTTTCGCAGCCCTTCCACGTTGCGGAGGCTTTCACCGGTTCGCCTGGCGTGCTCTGCGATCTGAAGGACACGATCCGCGGCTTCAAGGGCTTGGTCGACGGGGATTACGATCACTTGCCAGAACCAGCGTTCTACATGGTAGGCTCCATCGACGATGCGATAGCCAAGGCGCAGAAATTGGCCGCGGAGGCTGCATAATGCCCGGAAGTCAATGCGAGCTAGCCGCGCGGTTGTTGGTGGAGGGTGCGCTCCCGACGATTCGTGGCGACGCGAGCGGGCCGCCAGTAGCGCCTGGACGGATTCTCAGCCCAGAGCAACGCGATCGCCTATCGCTGCCGAATTCGGGCATGGCTTTTGTTTACGCCCAGGAGGCGGGAGAGCCGGTCTTTGCGCACCTACTTGGCTCGAATGCTGACATTTTCTTTTATGGCGGCGAGACGGTGAATGGCCTTGCGGTCGTTGATGGCGCTTTGAAAAAGGCGGGCGCGACACAGACCGACGATATCAAACATCCGCAGAAGCCCGGCCTACGCTCGCGCGAGTATCGCGTGGACTTTCCTAACGATCGTGTCGCCTTGATTGAAGTCGTTTATCCAACTGAACGCGACCAAGCCGACAAAGGTTTCTGGATTCGCGCGCGCGCGAATCAGCGAAGTCAGTGAGTCTCACGAGGCTGCCATCCATGACCGATAAACTGAACTTCGCACTAGTGTCGCCCGAGCGGGAGTTGTTCCACGGCGAGGTTGACCATGTTGTTGTACCCGGCGCGGAGGGCGAGTTTGGAGTATCGCCCAACCATGCCCCAGTGATGAGCGTTATCAAGCCAGGCGCGCTGAAAGTAATGCATGACGGCCAGGTGCGGCGCATCTTCGTCAATGGCGGCTTCGCTGACGTGACGCCGGATGGACTCACCGTCCTGGCCGAGGACGCCGTTGATCTTGCCGATATTGATGTCGCACAGCTCGAGCAAGATCTGAAGAACGCCGGTGACGACGTTCGTGATGCCTCCGGCGACGCTCAGCGGGAAGCGGCGGCGCGCAGGCTAGCGCGGCTCGAAGGCGTCAAGGCGGCGCTGGCGCGTTAGTCTAGTGTGGCGAATCTGAAATTCGCAAGATCATGATGGCGAGCGCTGAGCGAATTTCAGATTCATCAGCCACACTATAACCTATTGATTCTAGTGTCCCTGATGGATTTGAAGTTCGCATCGCGCGCGATCCAAATGACTGTGCGAACTTCAAATCCGGGACACTAGAGCAGGGCAAACCCAGCAATCGCCTTGTTGGCCCCAAGCAGCGCGGTAGGGTGCCGTTATGCTTCCCCACCCCCAACTCTGGCCGGCCTGGATCGGCGCCATCGGTGGCTTTGCGATTATCGCGTGGTTGAGTTGGCGCTTGTGGCGCGGCTGGGACAAGCACGCGCCGCGTCGGCCTTGGATTGCTCTTGGCGCGCTGGCTTTGTTCGAAGCGGTGTATTGGGCGAACGTCTACGCTTGGCTGATAGAGCCTAGTCTGCTGGTGGTGCGCCGGGTCGAGATCGTTAGCGAACATTGGCGCGGGCCTCCGATTACCATCGCTGCGCTTGGGGACGTGCATGTGGGCGGCCCGCACGTCGATGTCGCGCGTGTGCAACGCATCGTTCGGCGCATCAATGCGCTGAAGCCGGATCTTGTCGTGCTGCTTGGCGATTATGTGAACGGGCACGCGCCGCGCCTTGAGCGCAGCAACCGCGAGCAGCGCGACATCGCCGGGGCCATGGCGAGTTTTGCCGCGCTCGATGCGCCCCTCGGCGTCGTGGCCGTCATCGGCAATCACGATTTTTGGTACGACCGGAATGCAATCGTGGAAGCGCTCGAAGGCGCGGGTGTAGCGGTGTTGTGGAATAGGCATGTTGAGATTGGGCGTGGCGAAGGGACGTTTGTAGTGGCCGGTATTGCCGATGCCTGGACCGGCGAGCCCAACTTTGCCGCCTCGCTCGACGGCGCCCCGCCGAACGCCGACACGATCATGATCTCGCACAATCCCGACCCGTTTGCCGGGATGCCTCCAGGTCCCGCGCTGATGCTCGCCGCGCATTCCCATTGCGGTCAGGTGACGATCCCCCTCATCGGCAGACCTGTGTCAGTCGTACGCAACAGGAGCTATGAATGCCACCTCGTGGAGGAGAATGGCCGCACCATGTACGTCACCGGCGGCATTGGTACGAGCGGATTGCCAGTGCGTTTCCTCGCCCCTCCCGAGATCGTATTGATCACGCTGCGCGCCGCTCCGCGCTAAGCACCCGCGCTATCGCCCCAATTGAACAGCGAGAGCTGTTTGCGTTTGGCCCGCGGCGGCTTGGGCGCGATGTCGCGCGCTTCCAGCCATTGCAGCGTGAGGTCAGCCACGTCGCGAGCCTCCGGTTCGCCGATGAGCCAATGGCTCATCTCGGGGAATTGGTGGAAGTGGGCTTGGCCCTCGGGGAAGCGCGCGACCACGCGGCGCACCGTGCTTGCGGAATTGACCCGGTCGCGCTCGCCAGCCAGCGCCAACACCGGCGCGGCGATTTTGTAGACCGGCGCTTGCGAGGCCATCGAGGCGTCGAGCCACCATTGCACGGCCTCGCGGATGGCGCGCCCGCTCTCCGGGACGAAGCGGGCGAAGGCGCGCCGTGCATCGTCGCGCGAAAGCCGGTCCAAAGTGGTGGCGCGCGCAACCCTAAAATCCGGCGGCACGGCGCGGCGCCAATAATCACCAAGCATCGATAATCCGAAATGATTGCCATGCTCGTCCAACGTGGTGGGCGGCACGCCCCAAGGCGCGGACGGCGCCAGCAGCACGAGGCCGGCGACTTCGGCTTGCGTCGCGGCGAGTTGTACAACCAAGCCACCAAGCGAATGGCCGGCGAGCACGGGTGGCGCGCGCAGACCCTTCGCGTATTGCGCGATCGCCTGGGCGTATTCCTTCAAACCGGTCTCAGACAACGCATCGAGATCGGCGCCGCGTTCATGATGGGGCAGGTTGGGGGCGTGGGTCTCGAAGCCGCGCGCCTCGAATGGCTCGCGAAACGCTTCGAAGGCCCAGCCGCCGCAGAAAGCGCCGTGTACGAATACGATCGGCGTCTTCGGCGATGCACCCGCCCTTGGGGGGCGCTTCATTCGGGAGCTGCCGTGGCGGCGCCCATTGGGCTGGCGATCATGTTAAACCCCCACGCTATATTTCTTAAAACGCTGGACCACTTGCTCGTACGTCGCCCGCTTGAACGGGATCACCAGACTAGGCGCTTGTTCGAGCGGCGCCCAGCGCCAATCGCTGAACTCGGGCGTGTGAGTATCGAGTTTGATGTCGGCGTCACGGCCTTTGAAGCGGAAGGCAAACCATTTCTGCCTCTGGCCTTTATAGCGCCCGCGTTGCTTCATTTTTGTGCGCAGATTTGTGGGAAATTCGTAATACAACCAGTCGGTCGTTTCTTCGAGCAGATCGACGTTGTTGGCAGTAACGCCGATTTCTTCCTCCATTTCGCGGTAGGCGCCGTCGCGCGGCGATTCGCCTTTGTCGACGCCGCCTTGCGGCATCTGCCATTGGTAGGGCCCCTCAGCGCCGTTGCGCTTGCCCAAGAACACCAACCCATCGCGTTGAAACAGCGCCAGGCCAACATTGGGGCGAAAGAGTTTTGGGTCCGGCCGTTCGATCATCGACGTGCGGCGCGTGCATTGAGCACCGCCGACACCGGGGCCAATTGATAGCCGCGCGACCCCACGTCGCGGGCCCAGCGTCCGACCTGCTCCATAGTGACTGGGTAAGCGAAGCCGGCGCCGATTGCGCTCTGATTCTGCAGCGCCAAGGCTTCCAAATTGAGCAATTGATCGTCGATCGCGTCGGCTTCGCGACGGGCGTCTATGATGCGGTCTGCGGCGGTGCTGGTAAGCCCGGCGCGCTGCGCTTCGACGCTGAGCGCGGTGCGTTGGCCAATGCCCGAGGAGACGAAAGCAAGCCCGCGCCGACGCAGCGCTTGCACAATTGGCTGCGCGGCCTGCGCCGAAGTCGCGAAGCGCGCGCCTTGGTAATTGGTGACGCCGAAATAGCCGGTCGCGCGTGACAACAATTGCTCGAGCCTGCTGGTGTTCTGCTGGGCGGAAGCGGACGCCAACAGGGTCTGTGGGCCGGTGTCGTCGGCATCAGGATCGAACGGCTCCATGGGCAGTTCGAGCAGCGTCTCGTGCCCGCGGGCGCGCGCACGGTCGATCCAGCTCTGCAAATTGCTCGAGTAGGGCACGAACGAGAGCGTCACCTCGGGTGGCAATTCGTCGATGGCCTGCGTCGTTGCTGTGGCGTTGAAGCCGAGTCCGCCGACAACGATCGCCAGCATCGGTTTGCCGGCCTGGGCGGTGAAGGGGCGCGCATAGGCTTGAGCCGGCGTGCGCCCGTTGGCGGCGATGATTGGCAGCAGCCCGTTGGGGCCGGGTTCGGTCAAGCCGGCGATCGGCGCGCGGGGCAGTGGCGGCGCCGCCGGACGCGACGCTTCCGGCGTGTTGACCACGGCGACGCGCAATTGCCCGTCGCCCCCGACTTCACCGATTTCAACGCCGGTGGTGGAAGGAAGGTCTGTGAGCTCGAAAAACTCCGCGTTCTCGTTTGCCTGTTCGAACGAAAGCCGCGGCGCACTCTCCGCCGATGCCGTTGCCGGGGAAAGCGAGACCACGCGCTTTGGCCCCGCCGCATCGGGATCGCCAAAGATCTGGATCGCGAAGAACGCCGCGAGCAGCAGCGCCCCGCTCGCACCCAACGCTGCGAGGCGGTGATTGAGACCGGTTTTTTGTTTCAGCTTAGGCGCCATGCCGGCCCTCGCAGGCAAGCGCATAGCCGTGCGTGCGTGCGCGAATCATCAAGCGAACATCGCTCAATTCGCGCGCCCAGTCACTAGCGCGATTCTGTCATTAACCTGTGTTGACGAAAGAGAAAAATCAGCCTGCGCGGGCGCGCAATCGTTGCGCGACCAAGCCTTGGCGCAGGAAGTCCGTGGCGCGGCGCAATTGATAATCCTCGTCCTGGTCCCAGTCGGCGGGAGGCTGATCGTCAGGCACGTGCGGCGCGCGTCGTTGCGCTCCTGAATCGTTGTCGAGCGCATTGGGAAGGTCGGCTTCCGATATCCCTAGCCGTTGCAGCCGCGCTGCGTCCACGCGTTGGGCCGCGACCTCCATGTCTGGCTCAATGCCCGCGCCTTGGATCGAGCGTCCGGCCGGCGTGTAATAACGCTGCGTCGTCAGCCGTAGTGCGCCGTCGCGTCCGCCATTGATCGGGATCAAAGTCTGGACCGAGCCTTTGCCGAACGAAGTCGTGCCGACAATAAGCGCGCGATTGCGGTCCTGCAGGGCGCCGGCGACGATCTCTGCCGCTGAGGCGGAAGCGCCGTCGATCAGCACCGCCATTGGCACGCCGGCGAGGTCGTCGCCCCGGCGCGCATTGCGGCGCTCATCGGAATGGCGCCCGCGTGTGGAGACAACTTCCCCGCCGTCGAGAAAGGCGTCGGACACATCCACCGCTTGTTCCAGCAGCCCGCCCGGATTGCGGCGCAGATCAAGTACGACGCCGCGCAAGCGCCCGCCCATATCGCGCTTCACGCCGCGGATGGCGTCTTGCAACATGGAACTGGTGCGCTCGTTGAAAGTCGAGATACGGATTACTCCGATGTCGCCGCCTTCGACCCGCCACGTCACGGCGCGAACATTGATCACTTCACGACGCAAGGTTACGTCGAAAGAATCGACCCCTTCGCGAGCGATGGTGATGGTGATGTCGGTTCCGGGATCGCCGCGCATGCGCTGAACCGCCTCGTTCAAGGTGAGGCCGACAATGCTCTGGCCGCCGATAGCGATCAAATAATCGCCCGCTTGCACGCCTGCGCGCGCCGCCGGGGTTTCGTCGATCGGGCTGACCACGCGGACCACGCCATCTTCGCTGGTCACTTCAATGCCGAGGCCGCCGTATTCGCCCCGCGTGGTCACCTGCATCTCGCGATACTCGGCGGGGTCCATGTACGAGGAGTGTGGGTCGAGCGAAGCGAGCATGCCCTGGATGGCGCCCTGCATCGCTTTGCGCTCATCGACCTCGACCACATAATCGTGCTCCACGCGCGCCAGCACGTCGGCGAAGAGGTCGAGCGGGGGGTAGCGGTCGCGGTCCCCATTGTCGGTCGCCGACCAGGCCAGCGCGCCGACGCATGCCGCCAAGCCGACCAGCGGCGCTGCTACCCAGGCTAGGCGCATGTGTGTCACTCCAGCAGCGCGCTGCGCGCGCCCTCCAAACCGGTCCGGCTCTAGCCTGCACGCATATTTCGCTGCGCTGCAAGCCCTTGCGCGGTCAGCCAGCGTCCCGGATCGACCGGCTGCCCGTTGCGCCTGACTTCTACATACAATTCCGGCGCCGGCGTGTCGGCCCCCGGCATTTCGCCAATGTGTTGGCCGGCGCGCACAGATTCGCCCACCCTGGCTGAAATGGTCCCCAGCCCCGTGAGCACTAGAGCGTAGCCTCCGTCCAGGTTCAGGATCAAGACTTGTCCGTAGCTGCGGAACGGCCCGGCGTAGGCCACTCGCCCGGCGGCAGGCGCCAGGACCGCTGCGCTGGCCAGGGTTTGCAGGGCGACGCCCTGGGAAGCCGGCCCGCCAGCGCTGCGGGCGCCAAAACCCCGGACGATCCGCCCGGACGCAGGCGCCAGCCAACTGGCGGGTACAACGCTCGGGCCGCCGCTTCCGCGACGGACAGCGGCGGGTTGAACGCGGGCGGCCAAGTCCCGCAGCGACTGTGCTTGGCTCGCAAGCTGGCGCGAGCGGCGTTCCGCGGTGGTCGCGTCGTTGATCAGGGCCGTTTGCGCGCGGCGCCGCTGCGCCAGCAATGCTGAGAGTTCGCGGCGTTCGATTTCGATCGAAGCCTGCGCCTCGGCAAGGATGGCGCGTTCTCGATCGGTCTCCTCTGACAGCGCCCGCGCCCCCGCGACCGCGCTGGCGCTGTAGCGTTCCGCCTGAGCCAGAGAGGGGGCGGCTGCGCGAGCGAAGGTTGTCCCGCGAACCGCGCCGAGTTCGGCGCGGCGATTGTTGAACGCCGCTAGGATGACGGCGTTTTCAAACGCTTGACGAGAGCGTTGTTGGCTCACGCTGTTGGCTTCGATTTGGTGGCTGAGCGCGGCGAGGCGCTGCTCGGATGCGGCCGCGGCTGATTCGGCCTCGTGTCGGCGACGCTCGGCGGCGGTCAGACGCGCGTCGAGCGTCGAAACTTCCTGCTGTGCTGCGGCAGCCTCTGTTCGCAGGCGCTCTGCGCGCGTGCTTTCGGCGCGGCGATCCCGCTCAACCTGGGCTAGGCTGCGGTTTTGGGCGTCGGCGGGGGCCGACGCAAATGTCGCGAGCGCCCCAGCCGCTAACGCGACAAGGACGCGGGCGCGTTGTGCGCCTTGAGCCATTTTTCACCATACCGTCCGGAATCTTCAGTCCCGGTGGTAGGGAGTAGAGCACAAGATCGTCATGGCCCGGTAAATTTGCTCGCAAATCATCACGCGGACCAAGCGGTGTGGCCAAGTTTGACGGCCAAAAGCGAGCTTCTCATCAGCATTATCCTTAACGCTTTGCGACACCCCGCTGGCGCCGCCAATCCAGAACACGGCGCTCGCCTGGCCGTCGTCGCGCCAGCGCGCCAGCTTTTCCGCGAGTTGGCGCGAAGTCCATTCCGCACCGCGTTCGTCGAGCAGGATTTTGCGCGCGTCGTCCGGCGTGGCGCGGTAGAGCGCGCTCGCCTCGGCGCGCGGGTCGCTGGGCGGCTTGGCTTCCACTTCAACGATCTCGACCGACTTGAATCCGATCTGGCGGCCCTGCGTCGCGGCGCGTGTGATGTAGTCAGCGGCGAGCGCCGCTTCCGGGCTGTCGCGCAAACGACCGATCGCGGCGATGGCGATTTTCACCGGTTGTGCGGTTCGCCGACCATCTCCCCTTGAGGGGAGAGGGTGTCGCGAAGCGACGGGTGAGGGGAACGCGCTCTATCCTGAGAGGCCACAAACCCCTCATCCGGCCCTACGGGCCACCTTCTCCCCTCAAGGGGAGAAGGAAGTTGTTCAATATTGGCGAACAGGAAGCTCAACTCACCAGCGGCGTCGGCCCGGGCCCTGCGGCCCAGATTTTCTCGATATTGTAGAAGGCGCGCACCTCGGGGCGGAACAGGTGCACGACGACGTCACCGCCATCGACCAGCACCCAGTCGCATTGCGGCATGCCCTCGACGCGTACGTCGCTCAGCCCCGCTTCCTTCAGCTTGCGCATGACGTGATCTGCCAGCGCGCCGACATGGCGCGCCGAGCGGCCAGAAGCCACCACCAGCATATCGGCGAAGGAGGATTTTCCACGAATGTCGATGGCGAGTATTTCCTCGGCCTTGTCGTCCTCAAGCGAAGCGAGAACGAGCCGTGTGGCGGCGTCGACATCGATGCCCGTATGGCGCGGGCGGGAGCTTGCGGCTTTGGGCGCGGCCGGAGCGCGTTTCATTTCAGGCGACAGGTCATGGTTCCTTGCTTAACCCCAGTCCGCGCCAGCCTATCACTTCCGCCGCGGCTTCGCCACAGCCGCGCGCCGGAGCGCGGTGGAAGACTGCGCATGGTGGCGAGCATTGAGGAAAATCCAGTGTTTTGGAGCGCTTAGGCGGTGGCTTGGCGCAGTGCCCGGCCGCGATACAATCACCACTTGCACTGCCTCGGAAACTTCGCGCCAGCGCCGCCATTGGCGAAAATTGGTCAGATTGTCGGCCCCCATCACCAGCGTGAACTCGACTCCAGGATAGCGGCGTTTGAGTGCGCGCAGGGTCTGATAGGTGAACCGGCTCTTGAGCCGCTTCTCCAGATCGGTGACCACCATGGCGCGCCCGCGCGCCTGCTGGCGTGCGGACTCCAGGCGCTTCTTGTACGGGCTGGATTGCGGCTTCAGCGGATTTTGCGGCGACACCAGCCACCACACCCGGTCCAGCCCCAGCCGCTTCAGCGCTGTCTCGGCCACGTGGGCGTGGCCCTCGTGGGCAGGGTCGAAGCTGCCGCCGAACAAGCCGATGAGCATGCCGGGGTAAGCGAGGGGGAGACCGTGCATTTGCCGACAGCTTCCCATCGACAACGTTGAAAAGGAAGCGGGTTCATCGCTATGGTCGCCCCGGGCGATGTACCCCGAGGGGACTAAACAACCGTGGCTGCCGGCTCGTTTCTGCTTATCTTACTGGCGGCGGTACTGCTGACGCTTCTGGCGTTGTTCCGCGGTCCGCATTGGCTCAAATTTGTCGCCTCAATAATCCTATCCTTAATAGGGGCTGCTCTCTGCTTCTTTGCTGCCGGTTGGATAATCTACAACAACGTCACACCGTACAACAACCTGGCCCTCTGGGGCGGTGTCGTGGCCGGCCTTGCCGCCGCGGCTGGCGTGTATTCGTTGTTGCGCCGCTGGACTGCCAAACCAGCCGCCAGAGCTGGTGCGCCCCCGCACTCGCCGCCGCGATCTTTCGCACCTCCGATTCTGCCCATCGACATCTTCATCTCTTATAAGCGCGACGAACGCGCTTTGGTCCACGCCATTGCTGAGCGCCTGAAGGCGCTGCAGCTCAGCGTGTGGTTCGACGCCGATATCCATTCGGGCAAGACCTTCGATGCCGAGATCGACCGCCACGTTCGCTCAGCCAAGTGCGTTTTGGTGTGCTGGTCGCCGGGGGCGGTGGCGAGCGACTGGGTTCGGGGCGAGGCGACCATTGGGCGCCAGCGCAACGTGCTTGCCGCAACCATGTTGGTTCCCTGCGACCTGCCCGCCCCGTTCAATCTTGTCCACGCCAACGATCTCACCGGGGGGATCGGGGCGAGCAATAGCGAGTGGATGCAGGCGCTGGATCGCATCGGCGCTTTGGTCGGACGGCCCGGACTCGCAGCTTTCGAGCGGTTGGAGACATCTGGCGCCGCCGCCTTCGGCGAATGGATTGCGCGCAACGCGGGCGATCCTTTATTGGAGGAGGCGGTTCGGCGGCTGAAAGCGCTTTCTGTGTAGTGCATGTTGTACGGGATGAGGGGCCTTCTCCCCTTGGGGGGAGAAGGTGGCCCGAAGGGCCGGATGAGGGGAGCGCGGTATTTGCCGGGGAAAGCGCCATTCCCCTCACCCGCGCTTCGCGGCACCCTCTCCCCTGCAAGGGGAGGGGGTTGGCCAGCGCCATGCTTACGGGGCCCACTCGCTCGAAACCGGAGCTGTCGCGGCTTGCTCCTCCCCCCGCCGCTCGCGCAGCAGCGCCGCGATTTCGTGCATCAGGTCCCGCACGCCCGCGCCGGAGACGCCGGACACTAGCCGCACGTCCTTGCCGATCGCGCGCGACAGAGCAGCGCGTTTGCGGTTGGCTTCGGCGGGGGTGAGCGCGTCGATCTTGTTGAGCGCGACCAGTTCGGGCTTTTGCGCGAGCTCTTCGCTGTAGGCTTCGATTTCGCGACGCACGGTGCGATACGCTTCCGTTGCGCTCTCATTGGTGACATCGATCAGGTGCACCAAAGCCACGCAGCGTTCGACATGGCCGAGAAAGCGCGTGCCCAGGCCCGCGCCTTCCGCCGCGCCTTCGATCAGACCTGGAATGTCGGCGACGACGAAGCGTTCGCCTTCGCCTATGGTGACGACGCCAAGATGCGGGTGCAGCGTTGTGAACGGGTAGTCCGCGACCTTCGGTGTCGCCGCGCTCACCGCGCGCAGGAAGGTCGATTTGCCGGCGTTGGGCAAACCGATCAGCCCGGCGTCGGCGATCAGCTTCAACCGCAGCCACAGCGTGCGCTCTTCGCCTTCGAGCCCGGGATTAGCGTGGCGCGGGGCCTGGTTCACCGAGGACTTGAAATAGGCGTTGCCGAAGCCGCCATTGCCGCCCTTGGCGAGCAGCACGCGCGTGCCGGGCGTTGCGAGGTCGGCGATCAGGGTTTCTTTGTCATCCTCCAGCACCTGCGTGCCCGTCGGCACGCGCAAGGTAATGCTCTCGCCATCGGCGCCGTGGCGGTTTTGACCCATCCCATGGCCGCCAGTGGCGCCCTTGAAATGCTGCTGGTAGCGATAGTCGATCAGGGTGTTGAGCCCGTCCACGGCTTCGATCCAGACATCGCCGCCCCTGCCGCCGTCGCCGCCGTCAGGGCCGCCAAACGGAATGAATTTCTCCCGCCGGAACGACACCGCGCCCGCCCCGCCATTGCCGGAGCGGATGATAATCTTGGTCTGGTCGAGGAATTTCATGTGCGACCTATATGGCGGCAGCGGCTCGCGCCCTCAATCGCTTTCCCGCCGCCAGCGCAGCGAGACGCGTTGGTCGCCGTTGTCGATGAAGCTGGTCACCAGCACTAAGCGTGGGCGGACCGTCCATTCGACCCGCGATTGCGCTTGTCCAAGGCCCGTGCGCGCTACTTCCACGTACACATCGCGGGTGAGGTAGATTCCGCCCGCCACGAGGAACCCGCCATCGGCGTCTTGTCGCAGATTGAAACGGTCCAGGCCTGCCGCCGCCCTCGCGGCGTCCACGAGATCGAGCGAGGCTTGCCCTGAGAGCGCGGCGAGACTCGCCGCCAGCTGCGCGCCCTCGAACGGCGATAGATCCTGCACCGAGCGGCCGAACAGCACTTGCGGCAGGATTTCGTCTTCCGGCAGCGCCGGATCGCTGGAGAACGCGATCTCGGGATCGCGCGCGGTGCCGGTCAGACGGATGCGTGCGCTCAAATCTGCGGTGTCGCGCTGTGCCGTGAGATCGATTTGCGCGTCCAGCGGATCGCCATTGAAGAAGATGCGCGCATTCTCGATTTCGAAGGGTTGGCCCGAGAGCGCGAGCGTGCCGCGAACGGAGCGGGCTTCGCCGTAGAGAAGAGGGTTCCGCGCCGTGCCGCCAAGTCGCATATCGAGCGCCCATTCCGCTTCGACGCCGCGTCCGCGCGTAAAAACACGCCCCGGCGCACTGATGCGAACATCGAGTGTAGTCGATCCATTACGTCGCGGCGTTGTTGGCGCCGGTGCGCGGCTGGATTCAGGGCGGTTTATCTCGATCACATCAATAGCGGGGATGCCTGAATCAGCATTGGATGCGACGTCCAGATCCGCAGCGACGATATCGAGCGAACCGGAAAGTGTGGAGTGCAGTCCCTCCCAGCGGAACGCAAGCTCGCCATTGGCGGTTGCGCGCGCGTCAGGTCGATTGACAATCCGCATGCCGTCTACGCGCACCGCGATGTGGCCCGATTGCGGATTGGCGCTGCCGCCCGTCGCCGAGAGTCGCCCGCCATGTAGACCGGCGGCTTCCAGCCGCTCGATCGTCACGCCAGTTTCGTTGAAGGCGACGCGGGCGTTGAGGTCCACCAAACTCACCGCGCTGAGTTTGTCCTCGAAACGCCCGCCGACGATTTGAACATGGCCTGCGCCTGAGATACTGCCGGCGCCAAATTGAAGCTCGCCCTCTCCGTCGAGGGCGCCGGACAAACTCTGATCCTGCAAACGCGCGGCGGCCCAAAGGCTGTCGGCGGGGCCTCGCACCGACCACCGCGCGCGTCCGCGTTGTTCGGGTGCGAGCGCGATCCGAATCGGCGCTGCGCTGGTGACGACTGGCGCGTCGGCCTCGAAGTGCGCTTCTAGTCCGTCAGTCGAGCGAGCATCGATCTCTGCGGTGAGCCGGGTGGGCTCGAGAGCGCCGATGATGCTGATGTCCAGAGGCCCACGCTGGCGGCCGGCGAAGCGGGCGTTGGAGAAATTCAAGCTGGCGGCGCCGGAGAGCCCGCGCCCGGCGCTGGCGAAGCGGAGATCGCCATTGATGCTGCCTGAGGCCTGTTCCCCCCAGATAGCGGCGAATGGCGCAAGTGGGGCATGATCGACGCGTGCAGAGCCCGAGACGGCGCGGCCTCGCTCACGCCACTCGCCGGTGAATATTCCGTCGCCAACGGTGAGGTTGGCGTTGGTTTGGACCGCGCCACGCTCGAATCGCATGCGCAAAGGCGCGCTGGTTGCGATAGCGGCGCCAGCAAGAGTTCCATCACCATCCACCACGAGCGTCGACACGCCACGTTCGGTGTCGAGTCTTGCGTCGCCAGAGAAAGACAGCGGCGCTTCGCGCACCCATCCGCTCAGCTCAAACCGTGCGGCGATGTTCCTGGGAGGGCCCTCTGCGCGTAATGTCGCCGTCCTGATCTGCAACACGCCTGCGCGTGCATCGGCGATGCGTGCATCAAGCAGCAAAGCCTCAGCCGCATAATGCAAATGCCCTTCGATGCGGCCGGCCACGCCCGGCGCCAAACCGTCCAGCGATCCTGCGACCTCAAGCTGTGCGCTGTGTCCGCGCTCAGCGAAGCGTGCGCCGCCGCTGGCGCGCAGCTCGCCCAATGCAGCGTCCAAGCCTTCCAACTCCAAAGCACCCCCCGCGATGTGGAGGTCGGACGCGGCCGAAAACCGTTGGCCCGAGACCGTGCCGGCCAGGTTGGCGCGACCCTGATAGGAGCGTGCGCCTGGCGTGAGCGTAAGTTCCAGTGTTGGCTGATCTAATGTTGCGGCGGCTAGGTTGAATGAACCCAATGCGGCGCGCAGATTCAGAGCCGGTCGCGCGATCGGCCCGGTGAGGCGTCCGGTTGCATCGCCGGCGCCGGCGAGTTCAACGCCACCGATCGTAAATGGACCTCGCGCGCTGGCTTCAAGCGTGAGGTCTGCATTCCCGCGCACGAGCCTGCCGGTGGCGCCGGCACGCAAGCGGGCGCCGTTGAGGCGCGCGTGCGAGACGGTAACGCCGCCGTTCTCGTTGCGGAGCAGGGCGTCGAGCCGCGGGCTCTCGCCTAGCAATTGCGCCAGCGCGCTTGCTCCGGAAATTCGCTCACCCACGCCATCGATTGCGGTTGTCCAGATTCTGCGCTCGGCCAGGGACGCATGCGAGCGCCAGCGCCCATTCGCGGCGCCGACGAGGTCGGGCGCAATCGCCGCCAAGCGCTTTGCACGCCAATCGCCAGAGAATTCGCCGTCGCCTCCATTCACCCAACCGCGCGCCGTGACTTGCACTGCGTCGGTGGTGAGTTCGGCTCGGTCCAGGCTATAGCGTCCACGGTGACGGTCGTATCTCATCTCGGCAGACAAGGTTCCGCGCGCGAATAGCGCCGGCGCATCGCTTGGCGCTGACAGCACGGCCGAGAGCGTAAAATCGTCCGGAGTTAAAGCCGCTTCAAGCGGGCCGGAGAAACTGGTGCGCTGTCCGAGAGCGTCAATTTCGTTGGCTTGCGCATTCGCGCGGATGGCGATGATGCCGCGTTCGCTTCGCAGCTCCCCCTCGAGCCTCGCTGGACCGAACGAAAACGGCGCCTCGCGGGTGATGTCGGAGAGCCTTCGGGTGGTTGCGATGAACGAAGCCGGTCCCTGCAGTGCGAATTGTTCGTCGGCGACGCCATTGAGGTCGAGCGTGAGGAAGGGAGTTTGAGCATGAGCCTGGAAGCGCCCGCCCCGCACGCCGGCGGCGGTGAGTTCAAGTTCCGCGCCGATGCGTCGCGCCAGGCCGCGCAACGCTGGCAGACGCTGCAAGTGCGCTTGGGTGCGCGCCGACCATTCCGCGGCGTTCCAGCGCGCCTCACCGTCGAGCGCCGCGGCGCGATCGAGCGTAACTGAGTAGTGCGTTTGCCCCGAGCGGGGATCCCCCAACCCCTCCGCGTGGGCGGCCACCTCTGCTTCGGGCACGCCAAGCGCGCGTGCGAACACGCCGCCAGCGGCGCCAGACAAATCGAAGTCCAGCGCGTAATCGTCGCGGTAGGAGAGCTCGAGCCGGTCAATGGCGGAATCCAAGCGAAGAAGCGACAGTCCCGCTTGCCGCAACTTTTGATCGGTTGCGTCCAGCGACAGATCCAGACGGAAATCGGCAGACACTCCGAGCGCGTCCTCGTCCAGATGCAACAGCGGCACTTCAACCACGCCGATTTCGACATCGACCTCGCCCCGGCCTTGGCTGGGCGCTGACAGCACGGGCGCACGCGCGATGTCGATCCGCGCCGCGCCTGCGCGTTCAATGTGCAGAGCGCCGAACAACAGATCGAGCGGACGCCATTTGAGTTCGACATCAGCGCCGCTCAGCCAAATGCCGCTCGCATCGCTCAAACTGACCCGTGCTGCACGCAGATCGCCGAGCCAAGCGCCGCGAACGCCATCGATTCTGATTTGCCCAAGTCGCCACACCTGCCGGCCGTCTGCAAAATGATCGACGAGCCAGGCAGCCCCCGGGCCCAGTGCGAGCGCCAGTCCGCCGGCCGCCAAGGTCGCTCCGGCCGCTGCGAGCTTCCAGGCGCGCGGCTTTCTCGGGGGCGAAGGTCCTGAGGTCGAAGCGATGGTCAAAACGCTTGCCCGATCGAAATGTAGAGCGCGTAGCGATCGTTGCTGCGCTCGGCGTCGAGCGGAAAGGCGAGGTCGATGCGCAAGGGCGCAAAGCCGAGATCGTAGCGCGCGCCGATTCCCGCGCCCCAGGTGATGTCGCCGGCTTGCTCAAAATCGTCGAAAGCCGTGCCGCCATCGAGAAACAACGCTGCGCCGAACTTGTCGTCAAAGCGCCACCGCGCCTCAAGCGACGTCTCGAGCAATCCTTGGCCGCCCGGCGAGAGGCCGAGATCGTCGCGAATGCGCGGGTAGATCGAGTTGTACGAATAGCCGCGGATTGAGCCGCCGCCCCCGGCATAGAAACGCCTGTCGGGGGGAACGTCATCGACGCTGCCGAACACCGCCTCCAGCCAGCCGCCGCGGATACGTCCTGCCAATGTTAGACGATCTTCGTGGCCGAAAGATTCATAGCCCCGCGCTTCGGCTATGGCGCGAATGAAGCCTAGGTTGGCATCGCCGGCCGAGACCGACGGCTCGATGCGAAAATCGAAAATGGCGCCGTCGCGGGGATCGAGCGAGAATTCGGTGGTGTCGTAGCGCAGGTCGGCGAAACCCGAGAGCACAAGCGCATCGCGGATACCCCCGGCCAGGTCATCGAAGCGGTCGGCGGAGAAACGCGCGCCGTAGCTGCGTCCTAGGCGCAAGCGCGTGGACGCGTCGACGGAAGCGAGCAGAGAAACGCCCTGGCGCGTAAAGGCTTCGCTGGTTTCGCGCTCCAGCGCTGCGCCGAAATTCACAGTATGGCCAAGTCCCGCACCGTGTGGGCGCGCCAAAGTCGCGGTGATGTCCTGTTGATTCTCGCTGAGCGTGGTTGAGAGCGTCAGCGCATCGGCGCGCCCGGTCAGGTTGCGTCGGACCCAGCGCGCTTCAACACCCGCACCTTCAGTGGTCGAGTACCCAAGGCCAAGTTCGTAGGCGTTTCGCTTTGCGGGCTCAATCTCAAGCACAACATCGCGAACGTTACCCTCTGCGGCCGGTTCAAGGCGCGTGCCAATCCGCGATACCGCGCCGGTGCTGGCGAGGTCGCGGCGAAGGCGCGCTAGAGCCTCGGGCGCGTAGAGGTCGCCCTCTCGCCAATTCCGGAGCCCGCGTACAAAACCAGGGCGAAATACGTCATCTGGCTCGGCGTGAACAGCGCCCAGGCGGAAGGCCTCGCCCGCATGGAAACGCAGTTCTGCGGCGACGCGCCCGGTGGCGTGGTCGACGACCACACGATGCTCGCCGATCGCAGCATCTGCGTATCCAGCTCTCTGCAGCGTCGCCAGCGCCTCGGCTTGGGCATGAATAATTATGGCGGCGCGCGCTGGCTCGTTTTCGTGCAGGCCATTGAGCGCCTGGACGACCGCTGCGCGTGTGTTCTCGTTGGGCGCGGGGCCGTCAAACAACAGCACCGGCGCGTCGAAGCGAAATCGCGCCCCCGGAGCAATGCGGAGGCGCGCCAGCGGTGGCGCGTCACGGGCATCCGGCGTCACAGTCGCGGCGTAGTAACCTTCAGAACGCAGCCAGGTGAGCGCTCGAAGCGCGGCTTCTTCGGCAATTCGCTCGGCGTCAAACAGCGAGGCGGGGGGCTCGCGATCCGGCAGCAGGTCGAGAATGGCTGTGCGGGTCTCAGTGTCGCCGCCCTCGATGGTCACAGGCGAACGCGCGAACGCCAGCGGCGTCGGGCCGACGAGGCCGGCGGTTGCAAGGAGGAGAGCGGACGCGAGGCGCATGGCGAGCGCGCCAGACTCGCGCCGCTGCGGTTAACGCATCATCAACCATGCGCTGAAGGACAAGTCCCGGCGCAGCTTATCCCCATGGTCCCTGCTTGCGGTTCGGCGCCGGTCCCCACGGACCGGACGCCTCCGGCGCGATCGTTGGCCGCCCGAAACGGCGCGCCAGCTCGGTGAGTTGGGCGATGCGGTTTTTGGTGTTGGGGTGGGTAGAGAACAGATTGTCAGCGCCGCGGCCCGCCAGCGGGTTGATGATAAACAGGTGCGCCATGGCCGGGTTGCGTTCGGCGTCGACGTTCAAACGCTGGCGGGCGTACCTCTCGATCTTCTGTAGCGCGCTCGCGAGCGCCTCTGGCTCGCCGCCTATTTCGGCGCCGATGCGGTCGGCCTCGTATTCGCGCGCACGACTGATGGCCATTTGCACCAGGCTCGCGGCCAGGGGAGCAAGCAGCATGATCAGGATTCCGGCAAGCGGGTTGGAATTGCCGTTGCTGTCACGGGGGCTGAGGAAGAAGGCGAAATTCGCCAGCATGGCGATGGCGCCGGCTATCGTCGCGGTGACGGTCATAGTCAGCGTGTCGCGATTCTTAACGTGCGCCAATTCATGCGCCATGACGCCGCGAATTTCCTCGCGCGTGAGGACGCCGAGCAAGCCAGTCGTCGCTGCGACGGCGGCGTGGGCCGGATCGCGCCCAGTGGCGAACGCGTTCGGTTGCGGGTTGTCGATGATATAGACTTTCGGCGCCGGCAGGCCAGCGCGCTCAGCCAAAGCCAGCGTGTCAATAACATAGGCGCGCACGCGCGGATCGGGATGACTGGGATCGGCCGGCTGCGCGCGAAAATGGCTCAACACCATCTTATCGGCGTTCCAATAAGCGAACAGGTTCATCGCCGCCGCGACGACGAGGGCGATCATCATGCCGCCGGCGCCGCCAATGAGATAACCAACGCCGCCAAACAACGCGGTGAGGCCGGCGATGAGCGCGAAAGTCTTAAGCTGGTTCATACTTCTCCTCGCAATGGCGCCATATGTCGTGTCGGCGCGGGCGAGGTTCAAGCTGGGTTGGCGTCGGTCTAAGGAGGCGCTTTTAGTGTTAACGCCGACCTAAGCCGGCGAAGTTCGCGCGGCTGAGGCGAAGCCGCTTTTCGCGCCGCGGCGGCGGCTGCACGATGATCCCATGCGCGTATCGATCATTTCCTTAGCCGCTGCGTTGGCCCTGGCGCCTATGCTCGCCGCTCCAGCCTACGCCGACGGCATCGAGCGGCCGCCGGTGCAGCGGCCTCGACACCGCCCACGTCCGCAGCCGCCCGTCGCCCTGCCAGCAAGGCCAGAGCCGGTCGCGCCAGTCACGCCGTCCGGCCCGGAAACCGTGACGTTGCCGCAGGCCTTCTTTGTCGGCGGAGGCGGCGTCGGGGCTGACCTGGGCGGTGGCGCCTATTCCAGCAGCACCGTGATCATACGCAGCGGCGGCGCGGGTGCGTCCGCCTTCGCGTTTGCTTCGGCTCGCGCCAGCGCCCGGTCAGGGTCGGGCGGGCATGGCGGCGGCCATGGCTGCGGCTGCCGCTAACCAAACAACAACGTCCCCACGCCACATTGCCGCCTTGGGCCAAAAGGTCTAAACGCGCGCCCCGGGTTGGGCTGGAGCGCGACCCAAGGGGGATTCATCATGGCGCAGGCCCCGGCTGACGCGCCGCACTCACCAAACGAGAATGGCGCGGCGAGCGCAGCTCGACACGGCGGCTTCTGGGCGCTTGTGATCGGCTGCATCGGCGTTGTCTACGGCGATATCGGCACCAGCCCGCTCTACGCGTTCAAGGAGAGCATGGCCCACGTGATGCAGGGCGGGGCGCTTGAGCGGCACGAAATCCTGGGCGTGGTGTCGCTCATCTTCTGGGCGCTGATGATCGTGGTGACGCTCAAATACGTCATCTTCGTCATGCAGATGGACAATAAGGGCGAGGGCGGAACGCTGTCGCTCATGGCGCTGGCGCAACGGGCGCTCGGCAAGCGCACGCCGCTTCTGTTCGTCATAGGCATCGCTGGCGCCTCGATGTTCTACGGCGATGCGTTGATCACGCCGGCGATCTCGGTGCTTTCGGCGGTGGAGGGCCTTAAGGCGGTCCCCACTCTCGAAGACAATATCGAGCCGCTGATCCTGCCGATCGCGATTGGCATTCTGGTCGGGCTGTTCGCTGTGCAGTCGCGCGGCACGGGCGTCGTAGGCCGATACTTTGGCCCGATCACCGCGATCTGGTTCGTGGTCATGGGCGCGCTTGGCCTGATGCATGTATTGCGCGATCCTTCGGTCCTGGCGGCGCTGTCGCCGACGCATGCGATCGGCTTCGCGATTGAGCATCGCTTCCTGACGTTTGTCGTGCTTGGTTCGGTGTTCCTGGCCGTCACCGGCGCTGAAGCGCTCTACGCTGACATGGGCCATTTCGGTCGGCGCCCAATTCGGCTGGCGTGGGTCGCGCTGGTGTTGCCGGCTTTGATGTTGAACTATCTGGGCCAGGGCGCATTCGCGATCGAGCAGCTCGATCTCATCAATCGGGAGTACGCGCTGGCGAGTGAGGCCGCGCGCATCGCCGGTCTCGATCACGTTGTTTTCGATTACAGTCCGTTCTTCGAAATGACGCCGGAATCTCTTCGGCTCCCAATGGTGATCCTTGCGACCGCCGCCACCGTGATTGCCAGTCAAGCGGTGATCTCCGGCGCCTTTTCGCTGACCCAACAGGCAATCCAGCTCGGCTTGTTGCCGCGCATGGAGATTCGCCGTACTTCGGAAACGCAGGCTGGCCAGATTTACATGCCGCAGATCAATTGGATTTTGCTCGCGGGCGTCATCGTGCTGACCTTGGCCTTCGGCTCCTCGACGCGCCTCGCCGCCGCCTACGGCATCTCAATCACCGGCGAGATGCTGATGAGCACGTGCATGATGTTCATCGTCATCTGGAAATTGTGGAAGCGGCCTATCTGGCTCTCAATTCTGATCGTGACGCCGTTCGCGTTGATCGAGTTGATCTTCCTGTCCTCGAATCTGCAACGCGTGTGGTCGGGTGGGTTCGTGCCGCTGGCTTTGGCGCTTGGTCTGATCTTGGTGTTTTGGACCTGGGTGCGCGGTTCGCGCATTCTGGCTGACGTCATCCGGCGCGACGAGCCGGTAGCGAAATTGTTCGAGACCCTCTCGGTGCACCCGCCGCATCGCGTGCGCGGAACGGCAATATTCCTCACCAGCGATCCCGACGTTGCGCCTGCAGCGCTGATGCATAACCTCAAACACAACCAGGTGCTGCACGAGCAGATTATTCTGTTGACGGTGAAGACGCTCAACATGCCGCGCGCGCCGGAGAAGGAGCGCGTCAAGGTGGAGGAATTCCTCCCCGACGTGCGCCGCGTAACGCTGACATTCGGCTTCATGGAGACGCCCAACGTGGTCAAGGCGCTCACCGGGGCGCGCAAACACGGGCTTAAGTTCGACATCATGAAGACGAGCTTCTTCCTGAGCCGCCGCTCAGTCGTGCCCAGCGAGCAGTCCGGCATGCCGCTCTGGCAGGATCATTTGTTCATCTTCCTCGCCCGCAACGCCACCAACGCGACGGACTTCTTCCATATTCCGTCGGGACGAGCGGTGGAGCTGGGAAACCAGGTAATGGTGTGAGGGAGGGCGGTCCGCCCCTCTCCGCCTGCGGTGACCCCGACGGGATTTACGTTGATCGAGATCAATGCACGCCTTTTTGAAAAGTTGACGCTGCCGTCAACTTCAAGGAGGCGTGCATGCGCGTTCGGCTTGTCGATCAACCCCCGCAAGAGGTCTGCACCTACGATGGCGACGACATCGCCGGAAAGCTGACGGCGCAGGATGTCGAGACCATCCGCGAAATCTTCCACACCCCGCTCACCGGCTCCTACAATTGGGATTACGAAAGCGCGAATTCCAAAATCCGCCGGCTCTATGAGCTCGGCAAGGTCCACAATTGGAACGCCACGCTCGACGTCGATTGGGATGCGCCCTGCGACATGAACGATTTCCCGATGCACGAAAGCATCGGCGCTTTGAACGGCTATCCTGAGTTCGAAGCGCTGTCGCGCGAGGAGAAAGTGCGCTTCGCCTGGAAGGGCCACGCCCAGACCATGAGCCAATTCCTGCATGGCGAGCAGGGGGCGATGCTGGTGGCTTCGCAGCTGGTGTCGTGCGCGCCGACAGCGGACGCGAAATTCTACGCCGCGTCGCAGACCTTCGACGAAGCCCGCCATGTTGAAGTGTTCAACGGATATCTGCGCCGCCGCTGCAAGATGATGTACCCGATCAACAAGAATTTGAAGGCGTTGATCGACAAGGTATTGGCCGACGAACGCTGGGACCTCAAATTCATCGGCATGCAGCTGATCATCGAAGGCCTCGCGCTCGCCGCCTTCGGCACGCAAGTACGCACCACCAAAGACCCGCTCTTGAAACAGATCGTCGAGCTGGTGATGCGCGACGAGGGCCGCCATGTCGCGTTCGGCGTCAATTATCTCGAAGACTGGATCAAGGCGCTGCCGCAGAACGAGATCGAGGATCGCGCCGAGTTCGCTTACCAGGCCTGCGTGATCATGCGCGACCGCCTGTTCGGCATGGACGTGATACGCGAATACGGTTTCGACGTCGAAGCCGCGCGCAAGCATATTCTCGATAGCGTCGTCATCGCCATGTTCCGCGAGCTTCTGTTCGAGCGCATCATGCCGAACCTGAAGCGCGTGGGGCTCCTAACCGAGCGCGTGCGCGAGAAATACGATGCGCTCGGCGCGCTCAAATACGAGGACCTCTCCGGCGACGTGCTGATCGATTGGGGCCAACTCGAACGCCCGCTGCCGACCAAGGAAAATCTCGCAGCCGCACGCGTCGCCGCGGAATAAGGATCAGCTCTCCCCCTAAGCGGCGGCGCTCATGGCGTCGCCGTATTTTTTGAGCGGTTTGCCGCCGATCCCCGCGGCAGCCCGCCTGAACGCGCATCATCCCTTTCGGAAGAAGGTGTCGATGGTGAGCGAAATTCCTGCGCCGGCCAGGAAGAGGCACACGAGCAGCCCGGCTGCATCGCTGAAGGTGACCGGTCCGTCGAAGGCGAGTGCGACGCCGCCGAAGACGCTGATCAAGACGAGAAACGGCCCCGCGCACAGCTCCAACCAGCGAGGTGTCGGTTCGTTGCTGTGTCGCAGTGGCATGCGGCTCACCCGGCTCGGCAGTTCGCAAGCACGCGTGCAAGCATTGGATGGTGAGGAAATCTCGTGGTGTCGCCCGCGGTTTGTATCGCGAAGCCTGCTTCGCTGGCGACGAAATCATCGAGACGGAAATCGCCGCGCGGCGCCGCGAGCCACAGGCGGGGCGACCTATCGGCGGCGGCGGTCGCGAAATAATTGATCCGTTCGCGCGGGGACAGGATGGTGAATTGCGGGCCGCGCCTTCCGGGCGCGAAGCCGTGCGGACGCGGAAGAATGCGCTCGAATTGGAGGAAGCCGCGGTCGCAGCCAAAAGCAAGCAGAGGTCCTGCGTCGTCGCCAAACTCGGCGCGCGTTTCGTCTGCGTTGGCGTTCCACTCGCCGATCGCTTGCGGAGCGTTGGCGATTTCGGCCCAGGCGCGCGCGGCCTCGGCGTGAGCGGTCTCGCCAGTGATGACACGCCAGCTCTGTTCTGACCGCGGCTCGTGGGACGGGCCGCAGGCGGCGAGGAAGGTGAGGGCGGTGAGGACGGAGCGCATAGAAGAAAGCTAGCAGCTTGCGCGCGTGCCGCTAGAGGTGCTGGTGCGCGCACCTCAACCTGCGCGTTCGTTGCGCGATGTCACAGCGTTGGACGCTCCACCAGCGCCACGTGTGCTCGATCAGCTGGGCTAGGTTTTGACCGCCACATCAATCTCCCCACTCCCATCCCGAAACCTCACACTCATCGCCTTGCACCGCGCTCGGCGAACCCTCGCCCTCCTTTGGGAGGGAGAGGGCAGGGTGAGGGTGGAGCACTGATGTTTGGGGTTTGCGCGTGCCGAAACGGCTGGGAGCGAGAAGGTTCAAGCGTCAGCGCGCGGGTCTCTTCCTCGGCCTTCAGGAGCCGCAACCCTGCCCGCACCACCTCGGAGGCGTTTTGATACGACCCGGATTGGACGAGCTCCGCGACGAAGCGGCCGGGCGCGTCGGGGAGGTTGGTGTTGCGGGTGGCATGGGGCGGAGGATGGGGGTGGCGAAGATTGGCAAGACTGCGTCAGCCTTCGCTCAAAATTGGTGTGTGTCACCCTTTTACCGCCTGGCCGAGCGCGCGCCGGCCTTGCGCGAAGCGTATGAGGGCCGTGCTTCGCTGCGGCGATCCAGCGACCTGACGCCTGTTTACGGCCCGCTTTCGTTGCTCGGCGCCATTGAGGGCGCTGGCCGCAAGGGCATTTCCGTGCAGCGTTACAAGGGCCTTGGCGAAATGAACGCCGAGCAGCTCTGGGAAACCACGCTCGATCCTGAAGCGCGCGTGCTGCTGCAAGTGCGCGTCAACCACGCTGACGAAGCCGACGAAATGTTCTCCAAGCTGATGGGAGACGTGGTGGAGCCGCGCCGCGAGTTCATCCAAGAAAACGCGCTTGATGCAGATGTGGATGCTTAGAACAGCCCGCTCATGGCGTTCTTCGCCGCGCGGTTGAGCGCGGCTTGGACTTTGCGCAGGTCGGTTTTCTCCGCCATGGGTCGCGGACGCTTCTGCTAGGGCGAAACTGCCTTCCAGACGATCCCAAGCGCAACATCCATCGGCGATGGGTTTAAAGCGGGCGGTCAAGGTAGCCCAGGCTGTTGGCGAAACGACGAGCGTCAGGCGCGTAGGTGAGGTTAGAGTAGTCGTTTGGAGAGGCAGCGAAGATTGGCAAGGACGTGAGCCCCTGCCAATCCATCGCATTGTTCACGAAGTAGCGGCACCTACCTTTTTGTAAATATTGGTGATCTGGAATAACGACGAGTAGATCGCTTGGTTCTTGCCCATGTTCCACGGGTTGCTATGCGCAACATTCATGTACTGAGCTTTTGCCGCGTGAATGATCTCGATGTCGCTGAATACCGCAGGTGGGCTGATGCGCCATTTGCTGCCGGCCTTTTTTGCGAAGGCAGAAAGGGAAGCCAGGATCGGAAAAATGATCCCGTCAGGAACATCCACAACTTTACGACCGTCTCGTTCGATCGCACGAATTCCCGTTCCCTCGAAGCCGGGATGAATTTTCCACTTTTCGTATAATGCTTGGGCTTGAGGCGCGACATCCAGGTAAAACTTGTAGAGTGCTTTCGCCTGCTCGTGTCCATCCGATGTTGAGTCTTTCGCCTTGTTATAGATATCTCGAAATTCCTTTAGGCACTTGGACTTCATGCTGTACGTGTAGACCTTTTTCGGGTCATCAGCCTCTTTGAGTTTGGGCCACAACTCGCTTGGGACGAGTGCCGTGATCACTTGAAGTAACTTCTCTGTGTCGAAGTAGTCGTCCGAGCGCTGTGTCTCAGACTTACGAAGCTGAAGATCAGGATCGTCCTCCTGAAGTCTCGCTTCGAGTTCATCGAGTATGCCTTTACGACCGACTATCGAAAGGGTGGCGACGTCATTCTGAAAATTACGGGCAATTGAAATCTCGCCGATCAGGTCGTCATCGTCCGTAACAACAAGCTCGAATTTGCATGATACAGGAAATGTCTGAGAACGTTCGTCCCTGGTGTCGAAGTAGTGATTGAGTTCGCCGCGTGTTTGAGAACCGTTGATGATGCTCGGGTTGCGCAGGTACGCGACTTTCTCCTTGTCATCGACTTCGACATCCCTGGCCACAATCACGATTCCGCTGTTGAGGATGACGAACTCCTCCGGTTCGTTAGCGAGCGTGTCGCGGATGCGGCGATGCACGTCAGTTAGACGTTGTCGCTTTTTGCCCTCAGCCGTAACAATGTACGTTCGGACGTTTTCGTCCTCGGGGAGTTCTCGGTAGGCCTCTGCGGATGCGTTTCCGGCATAGACTCGCCGCCGCGCCTTCTCGTCCTCGGGCGAGCTGATGTTTCTGATTACGTTGTAAGGAAACGCAATGCGCTGCGCGCGCTGCTTGGTAGCAGTCATGATTTACTCCATTCGCGACCACTATCCCGCCGAGGGAACCATCCCTGACAATGTGAATCGCAATGATAGTATACGCTACCGAAACGTTAATTTCAAGTTACGCGTCCGGTGTCGCTCGAGCTTGCGGCGGGGAAGGGAGCGACCGCGCTAGTCCTTCACCGCCCCCCCCAATCTCCCCGCCCCCATCCCTAAACCGCGCGCTCATCTCCGCCATCCCGCGCTCGCGCACCCTCTCCCTCCTTTGGGAGGGAGAGGGCAGGGTGAGGGTGGAGCGCTGGTGTTTGCGTGTTGAGCGTGCCGGCGCGGCTGGGAGCACAAAAGTTCAAGCGTCAGCGCCGCTCCCTCACCCCAACCGTTCGGCGCCGCGATTGCGCTGCAATCGCCCCGCGTTGCGGGGTTGCGCCGAACCCCACAAATGAGGGAGAGGGAGCGACCGCGCTACGGCTTTACTGGCACTTCGATGTGGCCGCCAGTTTCTTTGGACCTCGCACTCATCTCCGCCATGCTGCGCTCTCGGGCATCCGCTGCGCTCACTGAACCTCGCGCCATTGTGGCGCATCTGGATAGCGCGCTGCGAACTCCTCTTCGGAGAGTGGGCCGACGATGCTGAGCGGGTGAGTTGGACTAGCGGGTGCAACATAGATGCGACCGCTACGTAGTCGAACTACAAGGAGCTGTTCATCGAGGCCCAGTTGCGCAACGACGTCGTCTGCAGCGTCGTTGATCAACCCTGCGCTTCCAAGGTCGTCGATCTCGTAGGCCAGAACGACATTGTCGCCGCTGCCTTCGCCGTAGCGCAGGAGGTAGTCATCAGTGAGCTGATGTTCGCAGTGTGGTGCGTCGAGAGGGTGGAAGCTGTCTGCGCACCTGTAGGTGAAGTCGCCTGCAGACTCGGTCCATCCACACGCGCCGAGCGCCCCCAAGGATGCGATCGCGATGGCTCTGCGCATGTGCCTCTCCGTCGTCAGTTTCTCGCTGATCTGCGCCCGCTATGATTTGACTGGCACGCCAATCTCCCC
>CADEEA010000014.1:0-2472 GCA_902826245.1 uncultured Alphaproteobacteria bacterium
GCATCGGGCTCGACCACATATTGCTTTTCATAGCCGCCGATTGAATCGACGCCGGCGATACCAGGAACAGAACGCATTTGCGGACGAATGAGCCAGTCTTGGATCGTGCGCAGGTATGCGGCTTGCGCGACCGGGTCGGTCAGACGCTCGCCTTCGACCGTCAGATAGGCGCCGTCAGCCTGCCAGCCCGGCTCCCCCGGCGCGGCGCGCGCGCCCTCGGCGGTGGGGTCAGCGTAATGGACCGTCCACATCAGCACTTCGCCGAGGCCGGTCGAGATTGGCCCCATTTGCGGCTCAACGCCTTCGGGGAGACTTTCGCGCGCTTGCGTCAGCCGTTCGGCGACTTGCTGGCGCGCGAAATAGATATCGACACTGTCGTTGAAGACGACGGTGACCTGGCTGAAGCCGTTGCGCGAGATCGAGCGCGTGTTCTGAAGCCCGACGATGCCGGACATCGCGGTCTCGACAGGGTAGGTGACTAGGCGTTCGACATCGAGCGGGCCGAACGCGGGCGCGACCGTGTTGATCTGCACCTGCCGGTTGGTGATGTCGGGCACCGCATCGATCGGCAGACGCACAATGTTGTACACGCCAATGCCGGCGACGATGAGGACGATCGCCATGACAGCCCAGCGGGCTTTGACGGCGAGTTCGATGAGGCGACTAATCATGAAAGCGAAACCCGGTCAGGATGAATAAGAAGAGGCGCTCAGTGGTCGTGTGAGGCTGAGCCCTTGCCGATTTCGGCTTTCACGAGGAACGCGTTTTCGGAGACATAGATCTCGCCGGGCGCCAGCCCCGCGGTGATCTCAACCGTGTCGCGGCCCGCGCGCCCAAGCGTGACCGGGCGCGCTTCGTAGGTGTCTTCCGATACGCGCACGAACACGACGGTGCGGCCTTCGAGCGTTTGCACCGCGTCGCGCACAACCGCGATCGGCACTTGCTGCTCGGTCAGCACGACAGAGGCGCGCACAGCCATGCCGGGGCGAAGCGGCGAGCCTTGTGTGATAGTGAGCGGCGCGCGCGCGAGCAGGGTCTGGCTATGCGCGTCGGCCGTGGGTAGCACGCTGGCGATGCGCGCTTCGATGCGGGTCGCCCCGTCGAGACCCGTAATGAGCACGCTTTGTCCGGGCGCGACGCGCCCGATGTCGCGTGTCACGACGTTTAGTTCCGCTTGCAGGCGCGACAGATCGCCGACCACGAACAGCGGATCTTCGCTGGTGACGTCGCCGATATTGGTTTGCCGTTCGAGCACGACACCCGAGATCGGCGTGACGATGGAATAGGTCTGCAGGCTCTCGGCGCTTTCAACCCGCGCAAGGGTCTGGCCGCGTTGCACGACGTCGCCGATATTGTGCGTGACGGCGCGAACGGGCCCCGGATAGGGCGCATGCACTTCAGCGCGCGCGGCCGGTTGCAACATGATGCGCCCGGTCAGATTGAGCGTTTCCTGGATAGCGCCGGGGCCAACCGTCGAGACGCCGATGCCAGAGGCTTCAGCTGACGCCGCCGGAATTGTCACCCGCTCGCCGCCGGCTTCCTCGCCTTCGGCATGCTCGGCTTCACCTTCGGCGTGCGCGTCCTCGCCCTCTTCGTGACCGGCCTCTTCCGCCGCCGCCGGTTCGGTTCCGCCGCCGCCATTGCCGCACGCCGCTAGACCAAGCGAAAAAACCAGCGCAACCGGCGCTAGTGCTAACTTCATTCTGAAGGTGGTCATTGGTGTTGCTCCTCGATGGGCAACGCTTCGCCGAAGCGCGCCGTGAGGCGGTCAAGCGCCGCCTCGTTGGAATGATAAGAACGAAGGGAATCGACGCGGTTCTGACGTGCGTCGGACAAAGCGCGCTGCGCTTCGAGCACGTCGAGATAGGAAAACGCGCCGCGATTGTAGCCGTCCTGCGCGAGCGCGAGCGCCCGTTCAGCCTGCGGGATCACGTCTTCCTCCGTGGATTGCACCGCCGCGGCGTCGGAGGCGATCGCGCGTTCGAGCGCGGCGTATTCGCGCGCCAATGTCCTTCGCGCCGCATCGAGTTCGAATTCGGCGCGGCGCTGCTCGGCCCGCGCGCGCGCGACCGAACCTTGATTGCGGTCGAATACGCCAAGCGGGATCGACACGCCCGCAACCAAAGCCCCGTCGCCGTCGCGATCTTCAAAGCGGCGATAGCCGAGGCTCAAGGTTGGATTCTGCCACGCCAACGAACGCTCGACACTGACTGCAGCGCCGAAGCGATCACGTTCGGCAGTGAGGCGCGCAATGTCGGGGCTCTCATCACCCAAGGCCCCGTGCTCGTGATCGCTGGCGCGGGGCAGGGTGAAATCCGCGGCGATGAGGGTGAAGCCTTCGTCGCCGCCGATGAAGGAGGCCAGTCTTGCGCGCGCGGTGGCGGCTTCCGCCTGTGTGCGCGTCAGCGCAATGCGCGCTTCGGCGAGACCGGCTTCAGCCCGCGCGCCGGCCATCAATGGATCGCGCGCGGC